>NZ_JBGLQX010000007.1:0-175522 GCF_041403065.1 Aeromonas sp. S16(2024)
ACCGGAACGCAGGGAGCGAAGTTACCCCCGCTGCGTGAAAGCAAGGCCACAGAGGTACAGTGTAAAAAAGCCAATAAAAACAATGCCAGTCAGGCTTAACTGACTGGCATTACCCTGTCATCGGGGCCTTTTTGTTGCTGTTGTCCGCCCGGGCTATTTCTTCTCGGGCAACATATTGGTCAGTGTGTTGTCCTTGAGCACATGGTGGTGATAGAGGGCGGCCCCTGCGTGCAGGGCTATCAGGGCATAGCCGATGTTGGCCAGCGTTTCGTGCAGATCCTTGATGATCCCTTTGAGGCTATCATCCGGTCCTATCAGTGCGGGCAACTCAAATCCGAAGAAGGGGATGGGCTTGCCACCGGCGCTCAGCAGCAGCCACCCCAGCAGCGGCGTCAGGATCAAGAAGCCATACAGGGCCAGATGGGCGAGGTGGCCTAGCTTGATCATCAGGGGCGAGGGGGCGGGCAGGATGCGCGGTGATGGGCTGCCAAAGCGCACCAGCAGCCGTGCCACTACCAGCGCCAGAATGAGCAAGCCCACCATGAAGTGATACTCCTTCATCAGGTCGCGTCCGGCCGAGCCCTTGGGGAAAATATCCCTGAACTCCATCAGCCCGTAGACGGCCACCATCAGCAGCAGGGTCAGCCAGTGCAGGCCGATGCTCAGGCTGCCATAACGTTGTTCCGTGTTCTTCAGCATCTTCATCTCCTTCCGGAGGGCGCATTGCATCGCCCTGGTCCATCCCGTCACGCGTGGCGCCGGGATCCCGTGGTTTCCACACCCATGCTACAAGGCTTGTCGGGCAATGCCTTGATCTCGACCGCGCTTTTGCATCGGAGTGCCCTTGCCCGGTCAGGGAACTAGTTAGCCCCTGATGGTTGAGAGCAGGCGGACCTAAGGTGTTGCCCATAAAAAAACCGAAGCACATGGCTTCGGTTTTTTGTTGCAGCAGCTGGCACCAGCCAGCAGCGCATTATTTCTTGATGCGGATAACCGGGGTCTCACCCACGGTCACGGCGCCAGTCATCTTGATCAGCTCTTTGATCTCATCCATGTTGGAGATGACGACCGGAGTCAGGGTAGACTTCGCCTTCGCTTCCAGTACGGCCAGATCGAACTCGATGATGGTATCACCGCGCTTGACCTTCTGACCTTCCTGGGCGATGCGGGTGAAGCCTTCGCCTTTCAGCTCGACGGTGTCGATACCGAAGTGAACGAACAGCTCGATACCAGAGTCGGATTCCAGAGAGAACGCGTGGTTGGTCTCGAAGATCTTGCCGATGGTGCCGTCGCACGGGGCAACCATCTTGTTGCCAGCCGGCTTGATGGCGATGCCGTCACCGACGATCTTCTCGGCGAAGACAACGTCAGGCACATCTTCGATGGGCACGATTTCGCCAGACAGCGGTGCAAAGATTTCGATGCCGCCGGTGTCAGAACTGTCATCGGAGACCAGTTTCTTCAGTTTATCAAACAGACCCATAGTAAAAGCTCCTAGAGATGATTGTCGCTGTTTGCAGCCGATCTTAGCAGACTGCCTTCTGCTTAATAAAGTTATCTACACAGGCTTCGATTTCGGCGGCGGTCGCATAGCTCAGTGCCTGGTCTGCCATTGCCTTCACGTCTTCGAAGTTGGTGTTGCGGATAAGCTTCTTGATACGCGGTACAGAGATGGCGCTCATGGAGAACTCATCCAGACCCATACCCAGCAGCAGCAGGGTGGCGCGTTCGTCACCAGCCAGTTCACCGCACATACCGGTCCACTTGCCATTGTCGTGGGAAGCGTCGATCACCATCTTGATCAGGGTCAGGACGGAGGGTGACAGCGGGTTGTACATGGCGGAAATCATCTCGTTACCACGATCGACGGCCAGGGTGTACTGGGTCAGGTCATTGGTACCGATACTGAAGAAATCCACTTCCTTGGCCAGATGATGAGCCATCACGGCAGCAGCCGGGGTCTCGATCATGATACCCACTTCGATGGATTCATCAAAGGCTTTGCCGTCGGCACGCAGTTCGGCCTTCAGCTGCTCCACGGTTGCCTTGAGGCTGCGGAACTCTTCGACGGAGATGATCATCGGGAACATGATGCGCAGTTTGCCGAAGGCAGAGGCTCGCAGGATGGCCTTCAGCTGGGCGTGCATGATGTCTTCGCGATCGAAGAAAATACGCACGGCACGCCAGCCCAGGAAGGGGTTCATCTCTTTCGGGAAATTCATGTAGGGCAGTTCTTTGTCGCCGCCGATGTCCATGGTGCGGACGATGATCGGCTGATCCGGCATGGCCTCTGCCACTTCTTTGTAGGCCTTGAACTGTTCCTCTTCGGTCGGCAGCGCATCACGATCCATGAACAGGAACTCGGTGCGGTACAGACCCACGCCTTCGGCGCCATTGCGGATGGCACCCTCGGTATCCTTGACGGTACCTATGTTGGCGCAGACTTCGACCTGATGACCATCCAGGGTGATGGCGGGCAGGTCTTTCAGCTTGGCCAGTTCGTCCTTCTCGGCCTGGAACTGGGCCTGGAATTTCTTGGCTTCAGCCAGCTGCTCGGCGGTCGGGTTGATGATGATCTGGTTGTTGATGCCATCCAGTACCAGCATGTCACCGTTGTTGACGCGCGCAGTGATGTCGTTGGTGCCCACGATGGCCGGCAGCTCCAGGGAGCGGGCCATGATGGAGGTGTGGGAGGTACGGCCACCGATGTCGGTGACAAAACCCAGCACGTATTTCAGGTTGATCTGAGCGGTTTCGGACGGGGTCAGGTCTTTGGCGACCAGGATGACCTCTTCGTCTATGGTGCTCAGGTTGACAACGGCGATGCCCAGCACGTTCTTCACCAGACGGGTACCGATGTCACGGAAGTCGGTGGCGCGCTCGCGCAAGTAAGGGTCGTCCAGCTCGGCCATCATCTTGGCGTACTGTTCGATCACCTCATAGATGGCTTTGTCGGCGGACGCCTTGTTGTCTTTGATGAAGGATCTGATATCCCCTTCCAGCTCCTCATCTTCGAGCAGCATGATGTGGCCTTCGAAGATGGCCTCTTTTTCTTCACCGAAGGTACGACCGGCCATCTCTTTGATGGCTTCCAGCTGTGCGGCTGACTTGGTGCGGGCTTCGAGGAAGCGGTTGATCTCGACGTCAATCCGGTCAGCAGAAATCTTGCCCTGATTGATAACGATTTCATCTTCTTTCAGAAGAAGCGCCTTACCGAATGCGATACCGGGGGACGCAAGAATGCCAGATATCATAATCCTTCCTATTAAAACGACTGTGGGGGAGGAGTAAA
The DNA here is from genome assembly GCF_041403065.1 of Aeromonas sp. S16(2024). Lineage (NCBI taxonomy): Bacteria > Pseudomonadati > Pseudomonadota > Gammaproteobacteria > Aeromonadales > Aeromonadaceae > Aeromonas > Aeromonas sp. S16(2024). The sequence continues at coordinate 3,293 of NZ_JBGLQX010000007.1, forward strand.
GCTGGATTACTCCAGCTCGTCCATCAGGGCAACCAGCTTCTCAACGGCTTTCTGAGCGTCCGGGCCGTCGGCCTGGATGGTCACGTTGGTGCCTTTGGTCAGGCCCAGGGTCTGCAGCTTGAACAGGCTCTTGGCGCTGGCGGATTTGCCACCGGAGACCACAGTGATCTCGCTTTGGAATTCTTTGGCTTCTTTCACGAACTGAGCTGCGGGACGGGTGTGCAGGCCGTTTTCAGCAGTAATAACAACAGACTTCTCGTACATGGTTTCACCCCATATTATTGATATTGTGTGGAGAGATGGTCGCTAATGAGGCTTCCTGTCTCACCGTGTCAGTATGGATATGTTGTAAAGTAACGAAATCAGACCTGCAATGGTTTAATCCAGGTCAATTTTCTGTGCAGTATTCGGCGTCCAGGCTAAGTCTTTTCGTTATCGGGCTGCAAGCCGCGTCAGGACTGGCCTGAAATTAATTTATAACGAAAAATAACACTTTGTTACCTTGTGATACCTAGCCGGTAAACACCTCGTGACGCGGCACAGGATATGAGATTTATCACAGAATGTCTGCTTTTTTTGTCAGGCTCAAGTTTGTTATTTTACCCCAAAAAATAAGGGGCCGACTGACACTGATGGCTACTGAGTTTAGCGCATAATGAAAACGGCGCCCCAGGGGCGCCGCTGTTTTGATGTAAGACGATCAATTACTGCTGCAGTTCCTGCTCGCTGAACACGCCGGCGAACAGGGCGCTGGAGAGGTAGCGCTCGGCGGCGCTCGGCAGTATGACGACGATTGTCTTGTCCTTGAACTCCGGCAGCTCGGCCAGACGGGCGGCAGCCACTACGGCGGCGCCCGAGCTTATCCCCGCCAGTATACCTTCCTCTTCCATCAGGCGGCGAGCCATCTCGATGGACTCCTCGCTGCTCACTTGCTCGACTCTGTCCAGCAGGGTCAGGTCCAGGTTGCCCGGAATGAAGCCAGCGCCTATGCCCTGGATCTTGTGGGGACCGGGCTTGATCTCTTCACCCGCCAGTTTCTGGCTGATGACGGGGGATTCGGCCGGTTCGACCGCCACGGAGATGATGGCCTTGCCCTTGGTCTGCTTGATGTAGCGGGAGACACCAGTGATGGTACCGCCGGTACCTACACCGGCCACAAACACATCCACCTCGCCGTCGGTGGCGTCCCAGATCTCGGGACCTGTGGTCTGCTCATGGATCTCCGGGTTGGCGGGGTTTTCGAACTGCTGCAGCAGCACATACTTGCCCGGCTCGGATTCCAGGATCTCGTTGGCCTTGGCGATGGCGCCTTTCATGCCCAGCGGGCCTTCGGTCAGCACCAGGTTGGCACCGAGCGCCTTGAGCAGCTTGCGGCGCTCCAGGCTCATGGTGGCCGGCATGGTCAGGGTGATGGGATAGCCACGGGCCGCAGCCACGAAAGCCAGGGCAATGCCCGTGTTACCGCTGGTAGGCTCGATGATCTCCTTGCCCTGGGTCAATACGCCGCGTTTCTCGGCATCCCAGATGAGATTGGCGCCGATCCGGCACTTGACGCTGAAGCTCGGGTTGCGGCTCTCGATCTTGGCCAGCACGCGGCCCTTGGTAACACGGTTGAGACGAACCAGCGGGGTGTTGCCTATGGTCTGGCTGTTGTCCTCAAAAATTTTGCTCATGGTGCTATCCCTGTGTTTGTTAAGGCGATGAAACAAGATTACCCTGTGGTTTCTGAATGAGAAGTGACGAATCGTTATAACAATATGTTATTAGAACATATAGAACTTATTCTTTATTACCGAGGCCCAGGGCGGGCCTTGTGCTACCAAGGAAACGGACGCCATGGGATTTGCAGGAAGCGATCGCTATCTCGCATCAAGGTCACTGAGTATGGCGGTCAATGCCGCCATAGTGCTGGAGAAGCCGCTGCTGATCAAAGGTGAGCCGGGCACCGGCAAGACGGTGTTGGCGGAGGCGGTGGCCGAGTCGCTCGGTGCCGACCTCATCAGCTGGCACATCAAGTCCACCACCAAGGCCCAGCAGGGGCTCTATGAATATGATGCGGTGGCCAGGCTGCGGGACTCCCAGCTTGGGGATCCGCGGGTCGCGGACATCAACCACTACATCCGCCGGGGCAAGCTGTGGCAGGCCTTCAGCGCCGAGCAGCGACCGGTGCTGCTGATCGACGAGATCGACAAGGCGGACATCGAGTTTCCCAACGATCTGTTGCTGGAGCTGGATCGGATGGAGTTCGACGTCTACGAGACCGGCGAGCGGGTCAAGGCGCGCCAGCGGCCGGTGGTCATCATCACCTCCAACAACGAGAAGGAGCTGCCGGACGCCTTCCTGCGCCGCTGCTTCTTCCATTACATCCGCTTCCCCGACAAGGCCGAGATGCAGGCCATCGTCCAGCTGCACTATCCGGATCTCAAGGAGAGCCTGCTCGGCGAGGCGATGGAGCTCTTCTTCGAGCTGCGTAACGTGGAGGGGCTGCGCAAGAAACCCTCCACCTCAGAGCTGCTGGACTGGATCCGCCTGCTGCTGGCCGATGACATAGCCCCCGAGGCGCTGCGCAGCCGGGAGCCGGGCAAGCTGGTGCCCGCCCTCTATGGCGCCCTGCTCAAGACGGAGCAGGACTTGCACCTGTTCGAGAAGCTCGCCTTCCTGGCGCGGCGCGGCGGCTGAATGCTGATCGACTTCTTCACCCATCTGCGCCGCCACCAGCTGTCCTGCAGCCTGCGCGAGTTGCTGGATCTCCATGGAGCCCTGGCGGCTGGGCTCGCCAGCGTCGACATGGACGACTTCTATCGCTTGTCCCGCTGCCTGCTGGTGAAGGACGAGGCTCACTATGATCGCTTCGATCGCGCCTTCGCCGAGTATTACCAGGGGCTGGAGGCCATCCCCCTGCTGCCGGAGACGCTGCCGGACGACTGGCTGCGCCAGGAGTTCGAGCGGCTGCTGAGCGCTGAGGAGAAAGCCTTGCTCGGATCCCTTGGCGGGCTCGACAAGCTGCTGGAGACCCTCAACCAGCGCCTGCGTGAACAGAAGGCGCGCCACGCCGGCGGCAACAAGTGGGTGGGCACCGGGGGCAGCAGTCCGTTCGGCCATGGCGGCTTCCACCCCGAGGGGATCCGCATGGGAGGCGAGGGCCAGCATGGCAAGGCAACCAAGGTGTGGGAGGCGCGCCACTATCGCAACTTCAGCGACGACTCGCCGCTCGGCCAGCGGGCCATCCAGCTGGCCCTGCGCAAGCTCAGGCGCTGGGTGCGCAAGGGCAATCCCTCGGAGCTGGATCTCGACGACACTATCAGCAGCACGGCCCGTCAGGGCTGGCTCGATGTGAAACTGCGCCCCGAGCGCCACAACGGGGTCAAGCTCCTGGTGTTCTTCGATGTGGGGGGCTCCATGGATGCTCACGTGGCCGAGGTGCAGCGCCTCTTCTCGGCCCTGCGCCACGAGTTCAAACATCTGGAGTACTTCTATTTTCACAACTGCCTCTACGACTTCGTCTGGAAAGATAACGAGCGCCGCTTTGAGGTGCGGTTCGATACCCTGCGGCTGCTGCGCACCTACGGCAGCGACTATCGGGTGATCCTGGTGGGCGATGCCAAGATGGGTCCCTACGAGATCACCTGGCCCGGTGGCAGTGTGGAGCAGTGGAACGAGGAGCCCGGCCAGGTGTGGCTCGGGCGCCTGCAACAACATTTCCCCAAGCTGGTGTGGATCAATCCGCTGCCGAGGCAAGAGTGGCTCTGGCACCCCTCCATCAAGTTGATGAATGACGTGATTGGCGGGCGCATGCACCCGCTGACCCTGGCTGGTCTGGCTGCGGCCATCGATCAGCTATGAACCTCTGACCCCTAAAAAACAGACAAGCCGGGATTGCACCCGGCCAGGAGCAAAGATGACCTCTATCGTGATCAGTGGCTCAGGCCTCTATACCCCGCCCTTTACCGTCAGCAATGAAGAGCTGGTGGCGGCCTTCAACCAGTATGTGGATCTCTACAACGAGGAGAACGCCTCCGCCATCGACGCCGGCCAGCTCCCTGCCAAGCAGCATTCGAGCTGCGAGTTCATCGAGAAGGCGTCCGGCATCAAGAGCCGCTATCTGGTGAGCAGGGAGGGGGTGCTGGATCCGGACATCATGCAGCCGTTGTTGGCGGAGCGCCCCGATGACCAGCCCTCCATCATGGTGGAGATGGCGGTGGCCGCCGCCGAGCAGGCGCTGATCGCCGCCGGTCGCGAGCCGGGGGAGATCGATCTCGTCATCGTCGCGGCCTCCAACATGCCGCGTCCCTACCCGGCGCTGGCCATCGAGCTGCAGCACTATCTGGGGGCGAGCGGCATGGCGTTCGACATGAACGTGGCCTGTTCCTCCGCCACCTTCGGCATCAAGACGGCGGCGGATCTGCTGGCGGCCGGCACCGCCAGACTGGCCCTGGTGGTGAACCCCGAGATCTGCTCGGGGCACCTCAACTTTCGTGACAGGGATAGCCACTTCATCTTCGGGGACGCCTGCACCGCAGTGCTGCTGGAGCGGGAAGCCGATTGCAAGGTGGCCAACCCCTGGCAACTGGTGGCCAGCAAGCTGGTGACCCAGTACTCCAACAACATCCGCAACAACTTCGGCTTCCTGAACCGCTTCAGTCCGCGCACCCGCTATGGGGATGACAAGCTGTTCCGCCAGCAGGGGCGCAAGGTGTTCAAGGAGGTGCTGCCCCTGGTGTGCGACCAGATAAGCACTCAGCTCGATGGGCAGGGGTGGGCGGCAGACTCCTTGAGCCGGCTCTGGCTCCATCAGGCCAACCTCACCATGAACCAGTTCATCGGCCGCAAGCTGCTGGGCCACGACGCCAGCCAGCAGGAGGCGCCGGTGATCCTGGACAGCTACGGCAACACCAGCTCGGCGGGCTCTGTCATCGCCTTCCACCTGTTCAACCAGGACTTGCCGAGCGGGGCCCGCGGCGTGCTCTGCTCCTTCGGCGCCGGTTACTCCATCGGCAGCCTGCTGTTGCAGCGCCTCTGAGTGCCGCCATCCGGCGGCGGCAGTAAAAAACCACCCGAGCTGAAGTGTCCAATGAACGGGATTCACTTCAGGGCGGGTGGTTTTTTATGGGCCTGGGCTGGCGAGGAGAGGATCAGGCGGGCTCTATGGCCGACACCAGGCAGGCGGGCTCGCTGATGCGAAAACGCACATTGAGATCGAACAGCCTGACGCCATACTCCTTGTCGTCCGGCTTGCCCTTCTTGTAGGCGGGGCGGGGATCCTGGGCCAGCACCTCGCTCACCAGCTGGCGCAGCTCGGGGTGGGCCTTGAGCCAGGGCATGAGCTGCTGCTCAGCTTCTGGGCTGAAGCTCACCGCCAGCGGCGGGGTGGGGGCCTCGGGGGCGAAGCCGCCCCGGGCGTGGGGCAGGCTGTCGGCATAGGGAATATAGGGCTTGATGTCGACCACTGGGGTGCCGTCCAGCAGATCCACGGCGCCGAGGTCGAGCCACAGCTTGCCACGCTCACGGCCCACCCCGTGCAGCTCGACCACCGAGAGGCCGAGCGGGTTGGGGCGGAAGGTGGAGCGGGTGGCAAAGACCCCGACCCGCTCGTTGCCGCCAAGGCGCGGCGGACGCACCGTCGGGTGCCAGCCCTGGGCCATGGTCTGGTGAAACACGAAGCTGAGCCAGAGGTGGGAAAACTGCTCTATGCCGCGCAGCACGTCCGGCTGATCGTAGGGAGGCTGCAGCTCCAGGCGGGCGCGGGCCGATTTGACCAGGCCGGGCTGGCGGGGGATGGCGAACTTCTCCTTGTAGGGAGAGCGGATGATCCCGAGTGTGTCTATATCGAACTTCATGGCGGATCCTGGCTGAAAACCCCGGCAATGTAGCACAGGCGGACCGAAAACGCAGGCGTCGCCACAGTCGTGGCCCCCTGTGATCCCGGTCGCAGAGCGCGGCATCCGAGGCTGTGCCCTGGCGTTAACTTGCGTAGGGTGGGGGAAGAACGGGGATTGGCCGGGGTCATGGCACCGCGGCGCACAGGAGAGACAGGGATGAAACTGCTGATTATCGGCGGCACCGGTTTTTTGGGCCGCCACCTCACCTCGCTGGCCCTGGATTGGGGTCATGAGGTGACGCTCTTCAATCGGGGGCACCGCCAGCACCCTGACTGGCGCGAGCTGACCCAGCTGCAGGGGGATAGGGATCAGAACCTGGATCCCTTGCTGGGGGAGGGACTGCACTGGGATCTGGCCATCGACACCTGCTGCTATGACCCAGCGCAGGCGGCCAGCCTCTCGGCGGCCCTGCTCGGGCGTTGCGAACGGCTCATCTTCATCTCCACCATCAGCGTCTATCGGGACTTCGCCCGGCCCGAGATGGACGAGTCGGCGCCGCTGCACCAGGTGGCCCTCGGCGAGTCAGCCAGCGACTACGGTCCGCTCAAGGTATTGTGCGAGGCAGAGTATCGGACCCGCTGGGGGGAGCGGCTCTGCATACTGCGCCCCGGCGTGCTGTGCGGCCCCTTCGACCCGACTGGCCGCCTGGCCTGGTGGGTGCAACGAGTGCAGCAAGGAGGATCTTGGCTGCTGCCGGGGGAGGGGCAGGACAGGCTGCAATATCTGGACGTGCGCGACTGCGCCGAGTTCGTGCTGCGGGCCGCCGAGCAGCAATTGGGCGGTATCTTCAATCTGGTCAAGCCCGGTATCGCGCTGAACGACTGGGTGGAGCGTCTGGCGGCCAGGCTGGCCCCCGCCACTCCCATCGTGCCCGAATGGGCGCCCTGGCCCGCTCTGCTGGCCGCCGGGGTGGAGCCCTGGCAGAGCTATCCGACCCTGTTGCCCAATGAGCAGCCCGAGTATGCCGGCTATGGCCGCATCAGCGCCGAGGCGGCCATCGTGCAGGGCCTCAACTTTCGGCCGCTGGAGGAGACTGTGGCGGATGTGGCCGAGTGGCTGGCCGGCGCGCCGGACGCTGCGGTGGCCGCCGGCATCACAGCCGAGCAGGAGACGCGGCTGCGTCAGCTTGTCCGGTAGCGTGGCCGGCAAGTGCCGCAGCAAAGCAAAAGGGCATCGAGAGATGCCCTTTTCTGTCTGGTGTGAGCGCCGCTACTCGGTGCGGATGGCGGCGCCGGCGGCGATCAGCAGCTCGCGCAGGATGGCGCGATGACAGCGAGACGCCTGCTCACAGTAGCAGCCCACTGACAGGTTGGTGGTGTGGGAGAGGGCCGCCAGCAGCGCCAGATCGTGGCGGGCAGCAGGGCTCGCCATCTCGGCCTTGTACTGCTTGCAGAAGGCGGCCCACTGGGCCAGGCTTTCGGCGGCCTGACCGAGCTTCATGGTCTCGGCGCTGGGGGCCAGGTTGGGGAACCAGACGTCGTACCAATCCTGGCTGGCAAAATCGCTCTTGGGCACGCCGCGGGGCGGGCGGCGCACTGTGCCGATGCGCAAGCCTTCACCCTCGAGACGGGGGCTGCCGAGGCGGACGATGGCGAGGGCCATGTCGAGACCTTACTTCTCTTCAGCCACTTTCAGCGCCTGGCCGTAGCAGATCACCTGCTTCAGGCAGCCCGGCACATCGCTGAACTCGGCGCACTTGTCGAAGCTGACGCCGTTGCCGCCCATGTCGGCCACGCGGCGGCGGGCCAGGGTGCGGGCTTCGCCGGCATTGGGCACCGCCTGATTGGCATCGGCCTGGCAGGACTCACCCTCGACCGTGCCGAGGTAGAGGTAGTTGAGGTCGGCGAGCTGGTTCTGCTCATAGATCCGGACGCCGCCCGGCTTGAAATACTCGTCGAAGTTTTCCTTGTCCAGATTGCTGTTGAAGGCGAAGTCGGCACAACCGGAGGCAATCAGGGGCATCATCAGGATCAGGCGTTTCATGTCGAGGTCTTGTTGAACAGTGAGGGGGCCATTATAGGGGTCAGTCGCTGCCTGCGACCAGCCCCATTTTTCGCCCGGGAGGCGAGCTGTGACGGGGATCTTGGCACTATCAACAAGACAAGGGGCAGATCCCTGCCCCTTGTTCATGGGCTTTCATCAGGCGGGAGCCAGCCGCTGGTGCAGGCTGCGGTAGTAGTCATCTTCCAGCAACTCCTGGTGCGGGGCGCAGAGGCGGATCTTGCCCTCTTCCATCAAGGCCACCCTGTCCATCTGCTCCAGCCCCAGCAGGCGGTGGGAGATGAGCAGCAGGGAGCGCTTTGCCCCCAGCTTGAGCAGCAGGGCCATGATCTCCCGCTCGGTCTGGCTGTCGAGCCCTTCGGTCGGCTCATCCAGCAGCCAGAGCGGGGCGTCGTGCAGCAGGGCGCGGGCGATGCCGATCCGGCGGCGCTCGCCGCCGGAGAGGGGGCGGCCGCCATCCCCGAGCCAGGCGTCCAGTCCGCTCTCGGCCTCTTCATCTTCGCCTGCCAGCAGGGTGGCGAGCCCCACTTGGGTGAGAACCTCGGTCAGTCGCTCGTCGCTGGCGTCGGGGGCGGCCAGCTTGAGGTTGCCTCGCAGGGTATCGGCAAACAGATGCACCCGCTGGCTCACCACCGAGCAGGAGGCGCGCAGGGCCCCTTCGCCATACCGGGTCAGCGGCTTGCCATCCAGCAGTATCTCGCCGGTCTGCGCCGTCCACTCCCGGGTCAGCAAGCCCATCAGGGTGGACTTGCCACACCCTGTCTGTCCCAGCAGCGCCAGCTTCTCGCCGGGGTTCAGTTGCAGGGTGCAGCCTCGCAGCACAGGGGCATCCTGGCCGGGATAGGCAAAGTGGAGGTCCCGTATCTGCAAGGCGCCTTGAGTCGCAGGCGCTTGCTCCTCTCCCCACTCTGGCGCCTTGGCCTCTTGCAGTATCTCGTTGAGACGACGGGCCGAGGTGAGGCTGGTGGATAGGTGCTGGAAGGCACCTGCCAGGGGCAGCAGCGCCTCGAAGCTCGCCAGGGTGGCGAACACCATCAGCGCCGTGATGGGATCCGGGGTGCCACCGCCGACGCCGTGACCGGCGAGCCACAGCATCAGGGTCAGGGTCCAGCCGCTGAGCAGCTGGACCGAGAAGCTGGCGAGGCCGCTCACCCTCGCCATGCGGGCCTGGGCCTGGATCAGGGCCTGCTCGGCCTGTTGCAGCTCGGCCAGCGCCTTGGGGGCGGCGGCGAACATCTGCAGCTCGGCATGGCCGTCCAGGTAATCCACCATGCGGGTGCGCATGGTGGATTTCTCGGCGATGAGTCGACGACCGGGGGCGCGGCCGGCGAAATAGAACACCAGGGGCAGGGCCAGCATGCCAAAGAGCAGTATGGCCCCCAGGGTCAGCGCCAGGCGGCTGTCGAAGAAGGAGAGGAAGAATACCAGCCCGGCGCAGCTGAGCAGGGCCGCCCCTATGGGAGTGACGAGGCGCAGGTAGACATGATCCATGGCGTCGATGTCGGCCACCAGACGGTTGAGCAGATCCGCCTGACGAAAACCGGCCAGGGTGCCGGGGGAGAGGGGGGAGAGTCGTTGCCAGAACCAGACCCGCAACCGGGTGAGCACCCGGAAGGTTGCGTCGTGGCTCACCACCCGCTCACCCCAGCGGCTGGCGGTGCGCACTATGGAGAAGAAGCGCACCCCCCCGGCCGGGGTCATGTAGTTGAAGGTGTCCCGGCTGGCGACCGCCAGCCCCGCCACGGCAGCGGCGGAGAGGAACCAGCCTGATAAAGAGAGCAGCCCCATCCCGGCCACCAGGGTGACCAGAGCCAGCAGCAGGCCGAGGGAGAGGCTGAGCCAGTGCTGGCGGTAGAGACGCAGGAACGGCAGTAGATCAGTCATCGAGAGAATCCCCTGAACGTTGGGATAGCAGACGGGCGAAGGGCCCCTGTGCCTGGCAGAGTTGCGCGAAGTGCCCTTGCTCCACCAGCTGGCCGCGCTCCAGCACCAGTATGTTGTCCATCTGGCTGAGCTGATCGAGGCGGTGGGTGATCATCAGCAGGGTCTGGCCCACTGCTGCCTGTTCGAGTGTGCTCATGATGGCGCGCTCGGAGTGACGATCCAGGCTGGTAGTGGGTTCATCCAGCACCATCAACTGGGTGGACTTGAGCAGGGTGCGGGCCAGGGCGAGGCGCTGGGCCTGACCGACGGAGAGGCCACCGGCCTGATCCCCGACCGGGTAGTCGAACCCCTTTTCTTTGGCAAATTCCCAGGCCTGGGCCCGCACCAGGGCCGCTTCCAGCTCGGCATCGCTGGCCGTGGGCCTGGCCAGCAGCAGGTTGTCTCTCAGGGAAGCGTGGAACAGCTGGGGGTTCTGGGAGAGCCAGCCCAGTTGCAGCCGCCACTGGCTCATGTCCAGATCGGCGAGCTCCTGGCCGTTGACACGGAGCGAACCGCGATAGGGGGCAAAGCCGAGCAGGGCGTTGACCAGCGAGCTCTTGCCCGCCCCGCTGATCCCGACCAGGGCGGTGCGCGTGCCTGCCTCAAGGGTGAAATCGAGGGGGCCGACCAGCACCTTGCCCTCGGCGCTCAGCACCGCCAGGGCGCGTGCCTCCACCCTGATGGGACCATCGGCCTGGAAGGGGGCACTCCCTGAGGCCGGTTCGCTGACTTCGGCCTCGAGAAACTCCAGCAACTGCTCGGCGGCGCCTATGGCCTGCGCCTTGGCGTGGTAGTGGGCGCCGAGCTCCCGTAGCGGCGCGTAAAACTCGGGAGCGAGAAACAGCACGAACAGGCCGGTAAAGAGCGTTACCTTGACGCCATAGTTACCGAAGTTGAGGTGATCTATGTAGGAGAAACCGAAGTAGACCGCCACCAGGGCCACCGCGATGGCGGCGAAGAACTCCAGCACGGCCGTGCTCAGGAAGGCGAGCCGCAGCACCTCCATGGTGCGCTCCCGAAAATCTTCCGAGGCGTCGCGAATGGCCTCACCTTCCGCCTGGGTACGCATGAAGAGCTGCAGGGTACGCAAGCCCTTGAGTCTGTCGAGGAAGTGGCCGGAGAGCCGCGCCAGGGACTGGAAGTTGCGGCGGTTGGCATCGGCGGCGCCGACGCCCACCAGGATCATGAAGAGCGGGATGAGGGGGGCTGTGCCGAGCAAGATGATGCCGGCGGCCCAGTTGACCGGGAACACCGCCACCAGGATCACCAGGGGGATGAAGACGGCTATGGCCATCTGGGGCAGATAGCGGGAGAAGAACTCCTGCATCTCTTCGATCTGCTCGAGCAGCAGGCTGGCCCAGCTGCCGGCGGGGCGGCGCTGGATATAGGCCGGGCCGAGGCGGGCGAGGCGGGTGAGCACCAGTTCGCGGATGGCTTGGCGCACCGCACTGCCCGCCCTGAAGCTCGCCACCTCACGGCCATAGGCCAGCGCGGCCTTGGTCAGGGTCACCAGCAGCAGGGCAATAAAGAGGGGAATGGACTGCTCGGGCGTGGTGCCCTCTATGATGAAGCCGTGGAGCAGGGTGGCCAGCAGCCAGGCCTGCATCACCATCAGTATGCCCTGACCCATGCCCAGACCAATGGAAAGGCCGATCCAGCGCCGGCCATGGCCCGATTGTTTGCGCAACCAGCCATAGAGATGTTTCTGCTTGTTCTTGTCCATTACCACCCTCCTCGGTCGAGTGGCGCAAGACTATCGTCGCCCCCACGGCTTGGCAACCTCGCAGATCCGGGAGTGTGAACGTCTTTGTTTGAAAAAGCAGCTGCATGCTCAATAGTTGGCCGAACAGCTTGATTTATGGCAAAAAATACGAAGGCGGTGATTGCGCTCGCCGGCAAAATGCATATAGTAGAGGCCACTGACGCGGGTGTAGTTCAATGGTAGAACGGTAGCTTCCCAAGCTGCATACGTGGGTTCGATTCCCATCACCCGCTCCACATTCTGATACCCGGTACCTGTCCCGTCTCGTTGCTGCCTCCTTCTGGCACGTCTCTTCAGACGCCGATTCCATGCCTTGTATCTACAGCGTTCTTGATGCCTTGCGGGCATCGTATAATGGCTATTACCTCAGCCTTCCAAGCTGATGATGCGGGTTCGATTCCCGCTGCCCGCTCCAGCTTTCATGCAAAAAGCCCACTCGGTCGAGTGGGCTTTTTGTTTTGGCGGATCCGCGTGGTGGCGGCGACCACAAACAGAAGAGGCGCCCGCAGGCGCCTCTCGCTTCACCGGGCAGGAGGGGATTATTCCTGCTCCAGCTCGCCACAGAAGCGGTAGCCTTCGCCATGAATGGTGGCGATGATTTCCGGGGTGTCGCCCACGCTCTCGAAGTGCTTGCGAATGCGGCGGATGGTGACATCCACGGTACGGTCGTGGGGCTTGAGCTCACGGCCTGTCATCTTCTTGAGCAGCTCGGCACGGGTCTGGATCTGGCCCGGGTTCTCGCAGAAGTGCAGCATGGCGCGGAACTCGGAGCGGGGCAGCTTGAACATGTCGCCCGCCGGGCTGACCAGGGCACGGCTGTTGATGTCCAGCGCCCAGCCATTGAACAGGTAACGTTCCACCAGCTTCTTCTCTTCGCCACCGGCGGCCACGTTCATGGTGCGGCTCAGCAGGTTGCGGGCACGTATGGTCAGTTCGCGGGGGTTGAACGGCTTGGTGATGTAGTCATCGGCGCCTATCTCCAGCCCCAGGATCTTGTCCACTTCGTTGTCACGGCCGGTCAGGAACATCAGGGCGATGTTGTCATCTTCACGCAGCTCGCGTGCCAGCAGCAGGCCATTCTTGCCCGGCAGGTTGATGTCCATGATCACCAAATTGATGGTGTGACTGGTCAGGGCTTGATGCATCTCGTCGCCATTGTTGGCTTCCAGCACTATGTAGCCTTCGGCCTCGAAGATGCTCTTGAGGGTGTTGCGGGTGACCAGCTCGTCTTCGACGATCAGAATATGTGGTGTTTGCATGAGTATTCCCAGATTCTTATCAGTTAATTATCGAAATTTTAACACTCTTTGGCGTTATCCGACCGGTCCTGAAAATTTATTACGTCATCCTGGGTATGAATATCAGGTCGAATCATCGCGAATTTGGTATCTATGTTGGCAAACATCCCTGTGCCGCACAGAGGCTCTCAACAAGTCTGATCGAGAGGAGCCTGGAAGGGTAGTCCATTACAAAAGTTGCTGCATTTTATCAGTTAACAGGCGCATAACAACACTCTTTGCCGTCAGATAGCAACTTTTTAACTCAGCTTTGATATAAGTCAATCCCGAGGTTCGCTGCATCATACTTGGGCTGGCCCGCTTTTTCGCCCTTAAGAAATGTAATGGGATGCAACATGTGGTTGACATGACTTTGTGGGAAAACTACAGAAATGTGTGTTTTATTGCCCCCTTCGCCCCGCCCCCCTGGTCGGCCTATGCCATCGTCACGGCCTGGAATCCGGCCAGCCGCTGGGTGGGGATGCGCCGCAACGCCCGGCGTCAACGCGCCCTGTCACGCCAGCTTGCCGATGCCCTGGTGATGGGGCCCGTGTGGGGCAGCGATCCGGATGAGCGCTGGCAGGAGGCGTCCCTGTTGCTGCGTCTTCCTCGGGCCGAGTCCATTCGGCTGGCCGCCGGCTTCGGCCAGAATGCCCTCTACTGGGTGGAGGAGGGCGAACTCTGGCTGGTGCCCGTCCTGTTGAAGGGGGTGCCATGCCACCTTGGCAAGCTGGCGTCCCGCTGGACACTCAGAGCCTCTGCATGATGAGAGGCTGAACGGGCCTCACACCATACAGGGATAGCGGCTGCTTGCTGGATTGTCAGCCTGTCCACATGATGAAAGAATGAGCTGACTCATTCACTCCATGGAAGGATGCTGACAATGCTGGATCTACTGCCCGACCTTTGCGATCAACATGGCGATGCCCTGCAGGTGGCAGAGCCGCTGTTTCACGATTATGGCGGCAAGCCGCTGTTTTACGGCCAGGCGGTCACCCTCTCCTGCTTCGAGGACAACAGCCTGGTGCGCGAGCTGGTTAACCGTCCAGGTCATGGCAAGGTGATGGTGATCGACGGGGGCGGCTCCCTGCGCCGGGCGCTGCTGGGGGACCAGCTGGCCATCAAGGCGGTGGAGCAGGGGTGGGAAGGGATCCTTATTTACGGCGCCGTGCGGGATGTGGGCACCCTGGCGACGCTGGCGCTGGGGGTCAAGGCGCTGGCGGCCTGTCCGGTCAAGACCGAGAAACGCGGACAGGGGGAGCTGGATGTGGTGCTGTCGTTTGCCGGGGTGAGCATAGCGCCAGGGGATTATGTCTACGCCGATCTCAATGGCGTGCTGGTCAGTGGCGCCAGGCTCCTCTGAGCCCTCAGAAGTTGAACCCCACCCCCAGGGTGAGGAAGTGCTCCGTGCTGAAGGCACTGAGGCCGTAGTTGGCCGTGATGGCCAGCTGCGGCGTCACCAGCAGGCTGCTGTTGAGCTCCACCAGGGTGCTGGCCTTGCTCGTTTCCAGCTGTTTGAGCTGGCTGCCGATGTTGAGCGAGGGGGAGAGACGGTAGCGCACCCCCGAGCTGATATTGAAGCCGGACTGATCGCTGTGGCGGCCCACCGCGGGCCCGGCCTCCATGTAGAGGCTGATGTCATCCTCTACCGGATACTGGTAGCCGGTGTTGATGAGCCAGATATCGAAATGGTCGCCGGTATGGGTCTGGTTGCCGAGCAATACGCCGGAATAGCTTTTCACGTAGAGCTGGCTGTCTGAGTCGGTCTGGAGAAAACTCCAGTCGGCAGCCTGGGCCGAAAAGGCGAGGCTTGATGCGAGTGCGATGACGAGAGACTTGACCATTCGTTTCCCCTCCCTGGGTCCGAACAGGACTACAAGCATGGCACATGCCAGCAGGGAGTAAAGGTAACCCCGATCACAATAAAAGAGTTTTAATTGGCGCCAGAGTCGTGATAAACAGGCCCCTCACTCTGTGTTTTCACGACTTTCTCCATCACGAGGTGAACTCATGAACAAGAAACTGACCCTGCTGGCCGCGCTGGCCCTGGGAGGCTGCGCCATGGCAACGGGTTCCACCCTGGCAGAGCTGCAAGCATCCACCTGGCAGTTGCAAGGGGCGAGCGGTGACACCTTCACCCTGCAGGTCGCCGGCGACAAGGTGGCGGGTAAGGGCGGCTGCAACCGCTACTTTGGCGGCATCACCCAGCAGGGCGACGGCGTATTGACGCTGGGCGCCATGGGCTCGACGCGCATGATGTGCGCAGGGGATCTGGCCGGCAAGGAGATGAGCTACCTGCAGACGCTGGAGAAGGTGGCGAGCTTCCAGATAAGCGGTAAACAGCTGATGCTGAAGGATGCAGGCAAGGCCACGCTGCTGACCTTCGATGCGGTGAAATAAGCGGGGGTGTCGTCAGGGGCTGTCGCAGCCTGACGCCAGAGAAAGGGACGCCACGGCGTCCCTTTTTGCTGTTTCAGCCGGGCTCATCCCCCCCGTTGAAAACGAAAGCGCTTCTTGCGCCTGTAGGGATAGACATCCTCGAACACCCCCTCCTTGATGTTGCCCTGAAGCATCTTCCAGTAGTTGGCATCGAACAGCTCCTTGTGCAGCTGCATCATGATCTCCCGCACCTGGGGCTTTTGCAGCAGGAAGGTGGCGAACTCCTCGGGGAAGATGTCGTTCGGGGCCACCGAATACCAGGGCTCGGCGCTCCACTCGTCCTCCGGGTAGCGCGGCGGCGGGATCTGGCGGAAGTTGCACTCCGTCATGTAGCAGATCTCGTCGTAGTCGTAGAAGACCACCCGGCCGTGGCGGGTCACGCCGAAATTCTTGAACAGCATGTCACCGGGGAAGATGTTGGCCGCCGCCAGCTGGCGGATGGCGTTGCCGTACTCCTCCAGCGCGAGCCGGGTCTGCTGCTCGTCCGCCTTGTCCAGATAGAGGTTCAGCGGGATCATCTTGCGCTCTGTATAGAGGTGCTTGATCACCAGCTTGTCGTCTGTGATGGTGAGCGCCGACGGCGCGACCGTCTTGAGTTCGGCAAGGAGTTCGGGGGAGATGCGATCGAGGGGAAACTCGAAGTTGGTGAACTCCTGGGTGTCGGCCATGCGGCCCACCCTGTCGTGCTGTTTCACCAGCCGGTACTTCGCCTTCACCTGCTCGTGGCTCACATCCTTGGGCGGGGTGAACTCGTCTTTTATCACCTTGAACACCACGTCGTAGGAGGGGAGGGTGAACACGCTCATCACCATCCCCTTGATGCCGGGGGCGATGATGAACTGATCCCGACTCTGGGCCAGATGGTGGCGGTAGTGGCGATAGAGCTCTGTCTTGCCGTGCTTCTGGCAGCCGATGGCGTTGTAGATCTCGTAATCGGGCTTGCGGGGCATGATCTGGCGCAAGAAGGCGACAAACAGCGCCGGTTCGCGGGCATAGACCATGAAGTAGGCGCGGGCGAAGCCGAACACGATGGAGGCCAGCTCCGGCTCGAAGATGACGGTGTCCACATAGATGCTCTGGCCCGTGCTGAGCAGGGGCAGAATGAAGGGATGCACCTCGCTTTTCACCCGAATGAGCCCCACCAGATAGGCCCCCTTGTTGCGGTAGAACACCTCCTTGAGCAGTTCGATGGCGAACGGCTCCTCGTGCAATATGGCCGGGCCGCTCTCCGCCAGATGGCGATGAATGTCGATGATGTCCCGCTGTTTGTCCTCAAAGGGCAGGGTGAAGCTGTAATCCCCGAGCAGCTGGCTCAGGGTCTGGGGCAGGTGGGCAAGGTCGGTGCGATAGACACGCAGCAAGGCGCTCAAGTCCGGGTGCTCACCCCGGCTGCGAAAGGGGTGGATGTAGAGGTTCTCGTCGCGGATGTTGCGATGGCGGAAGATCCGGCGATAGACGGAGTTGAAGAAGGACTCCGCCACCTCGAAGTTGTCGCAGCGGGGCAGCAGATCGCTGAAGGCCCCCTTCACCTGCTTGAGCAGGGCCTGAGTCGGCAGCTGCTCCCCCATCATCTGCTTGATGAGGGCCGTGGTGGCGCCGACGTGATGATCATAGAGGCGAATGCGCTCGCGCCCGGCGAGCTGCACCCCCAACCAGTCGCTGTTCTCGAAGCGGCTCTTGCTGCCCTGGGTTATCTCGAGAAAGCGGCTGTAAAACGATTCGAAACGCTGCAAGATCGTCTCGGCGACCGCCTGTTCCAATGGCTGCTGCATCTCTCTCTTCCTTGTGATGTATCGGGCCCATGGCGTCTGTGCCGCTAGGCAAGGGACCCACTCGTCCGGCCACTATGGCAACATCCAAACATCTGTTCAAGTGGCAATGTTCGGGGATAAACGGTAGATTGCGCCCCTGTTTTGCCGGCGGTTTGCTGCAGTTCGCGGCGTCGGCCCTGTTCAGGAGAAACCCGATGAAACTCTATTTTGTACTGGTGGCCCCCGCTCGCGCGGCGAACGTGGGTGCGGCCGCCCGCGCCATGAAAACCATGGGCTTCGATGCCATGCGACTGGTAGGGAGCCGGGTACACGAAGAGGAGGAGGCGAGCTGGGTCGCCCACGGCGCCCAGGAGATCCTGGCCGAGGCAGAAGCCTTCGACACCCTGGAAGCGGCTCTGGCCGACATGGATCTGGTGGTCGCCACCACGGCCCGCCAGCGCGGCCGCTATCAGCACTACCTCACCCCGGCCGAGATCCGCGATCAGATCCGCGCCAAGCCTTCCCTTGGAAAAGTGGCCATCGTCTTTGGCTGCGAGGAGTCGGGTCTCTCCAACGAGCAGCTTGCCCAGGTGGATCTCATCAGCTACCTGCCCCTCAAGGTGAGTTATCCCTCTTTGAATCTGGGGCAGGCGATCATGCTGTACGCCTACGAGATGAGTCCCCTGCTGGACGAGCCCCAGGCGGTAGCAGAAAATTTTGATGGTGCCGGGCAGGTTCGCGTACTCAAATCAAAAACAGCAGAATTGCTTGGTGAACTCGGAGTTTCTCAGGATGAAAAACTACATCAATGGGTGATGGACCGAGTACCCATGCTGCCGCAGCGGGATCTGAATATGCTGCATCTGCTCTGCAAAGACCTCGCTCGCCGATTTGGGCGTGAGTAGCAAAGAGGTTTAGGTTGACAGCCCAAGGTCCGGCAAGGTATTGCTAACAACCAGTTTCGTTCAAGAGTGTTCGTCATGCAGCTATTCACCAACATCATCACCACCACCATTATTACCGGTACCACCACAGGTGGCACTGGGGCCGGTTGATGCGCTGACGAACAAGCACAGAAATCTTAAAAGGCCCGTACCCACCCAGTACGGGCCTTTTTGTTGGATTGGTTTTTAGATTGAATTTCATAGATTTACAGGGAGAGAAAGCGATGAGAGTGTTGAAATTTGGCGGGTCGTCACTGGCCGACGCAGAGCGTTTCTTACGGGTCGCCGATATTGCGGTGAACACCCACGGCCAATCCCAGGTTGCCCTGGTGCTGTCGGCACCGGCCAAGGTGACCAACCACCTGGTCGCCCTGGTGGAGCAGACTAGTCGCGGCATGGATGCAAGCAGTACCCTGTTCGAGATCAACGGCATCTTCTCCCGCCTGCTGGCGGGCTTGAAGGCGGCCTACCCGGCGCTGGATGACAAGGCGCTGCAAGCTCGTCTCACCAATGAGCTGGATCAGGTCGAGCGCCTGATGCAGGGCATCCGCCTGCTGGGCCTCTGCCCGGACAACGTCCAGGCCCGCATCCTGAGCCGGGGGGAGAACCTCTCCATCGCCTTTATGCACGAGCTGCTGCGGGTGCGCGGTCTCGAACTGGATCTCATCGTGCCGGAGCAGCTGTTGGTCACCGACGGCGGCTACCTCGAAGCCCACGTCGACATCGAAGCCTCCCGCCTGCGCTTTGCCGCCAAGGGGCTGCGTTCCGATTGTCTCTACCTGATGCCGGGCTTCACCGGTGGCAGCGACAAGGGCGAAACAGTGCTGCTGGGCCGTAACGGCTCTGATTACTCCGCCGCCGTCTTGGCCGCCTGCGTGGACGCCGAGTGCTGCGAGATCTGGACAGACGTGGAAGGTTGCTACAACTGCGACCCGCGCCTGGTGCCGGATGCCTACCTGCTCAAAACCCTCTCCTATAAAGAGGCGATGGAGCTCTCCTATTTCGGTGCCAAGGTGCTGCACCCGAAAACTATTGCCCCCGTGGCCCAGTTCCACATTCCCTGCCTCATCAAGAACAGCTTCAACCCCCAGGGGCCTGGCACCCTGATCGGGGTCGATCAGGGGGATGATGACCTGAAAGTGAAGGCCATCTCGGATCTCTCCGGCATGTGCATGTTCAACGTCTCCGGCCCTGGCATGAAGGGCATGGTGGGCATGGCGGGCCGGATCTTCTCCGCCGTCTCCCGCGCCGGGGTCAGCATAGTGCTGATCACCCAGTCATCCTCCGAGTACAGCGTCAGCTTCTGTATCCACAGCTATGACAGCGACAAGACCCGCAAGGTGCTGGAGCGCGAGTTCGAGCTGGAGTTCAAGAACCAGCTGCTGGATCCGCTCGAGATCATGACAGATCTCGCCATCATCTCCCTCATCGGGGACGGCATGCGCACCAGCAAGGGGATGGCGGCGCGCTTCTTCACCTCCCTGGCCCAGGCCTCCATCAACATAGTCGCCATCGCCCAGGGCTCGAGCGAGCGCTCCATCTCGGCCGTGGTGCGGGATCGCAAGGTGGCGGAAGCCATCAAGGCGTGCCACCAGAACTTCTTCGGCAGTCAGCAATTCATCGATCTCTTCGTGGTCGGCGTCGGCGGTGTCGGCGCGGCCCTGGTGGATCAGATTGCCCGCCAGCAGCCGGTGCTCGCAGAGCAGGGCACAGGTCTGCGGGTGGTCGGCATCGCCAACAGCCGCCAGATGGCGGTCAACAAGGATGGGCTGAGCCTCGCCAACTGGCGTGAACAGCTGGTGGAGGCCCCAGGCAGCTTCAGCCTGGAAGCGGTGAAGAAGCTGGTGGAAGAGAGCCACCTCATCAACCCGGTGATCGTCGATTGCACCTCGAGCGAGGCCGTCGCCGTCCAGTATGCCGACTTCCTGGCCGCCGGTTTCCACGTGGTCACCCCGAACAAGAAGGCCAACACCGGGTCGCTCGATTACTACAAGGCGCTGCGCCGCACCGCCCGCCAGACCCGCCGCAAGTTCCTGTATGAGACCAACGTGGGCGCGGGCCTGCCGGTCATCGAGAACCTGCAGAACCTCATCAAGGCCGGTGACAAGCTGCGCGCTTTCGACGGCGTCCTGTCCGGGTCGCTCTCCTTCATCTTCGGCAAGCTGGACGAGGGAATGGCTTTCTCCGAGGCGACCAAGATTGCCCGCAGCAACGGCTTCACCGAGCCGGATCCCCGCGACGATCTCAACGGCATGGACGTGGCTCGCAAGCTGCTGATCCTGGCCCGCGAGGCGGGCATGGCACTGGAGCTTTCCGATGTGGAAGTGGAGCAGGCGCTGCCGCCAGGCTTTGATGTGAGCGGCGATGTGGAGTCCTTTATGGCTCGTCTGCCCGAGGCCGATGGCTGGTTCCGCGATCAGTTCGCCCTGGCTCAGAGCGAGGGCAAGGTGCTGCGCTACGTGGGCTCCATCGAAGGGGGCAAGTGCAAGGTCGCCATCAAGGCGGTCGGTGCCGACGAGCCCCTGTTCAAGGTGAAAGACGGGGAGAACGCGCTCGCCTTCTTCTCCACCTATTACCAGCCCATCCCCCTGGTGCTGCGCGGCTATGGCGCAGGGACCGAAGTGACCGCCGCCGGCGTCTTCGCCGACGTGCTGCGCACCCAGAACTGGAAGCAGGAGCTGTAACATGAGTTCAGCGATGAACCCCGATTTTGAACAAGATGCCATGGCGCAGGGCGGCAGTGTGGTCGCCTATGCCCCGGCCTCCAGCGCCAACCTGAGCGTGGGATTCGATGTGTTGGGGGCGGCGCTCGCCCCCGTGGATGGCTCCCTGCTCGGGGATCGCGTCCAGGTAAAGGCTGCCGATGTGGCGTTCGCCCTCTCCTCCGTGGGCCGCTACGCCCACAAGCTGCCGGACGATCCCAGGAAGAACATCCTCCATGACTGCTGGGTCGCCTATGGCGAGGCGCTGGAGAAGCGCGGCATCAAACTCAAGCCGCTGGCGATGGTGCTGGAGAAGAACCTGCCGGTGGGCTCGGGTCTGGGATCGAGCGCCTGCAGCGTGGTGGCGGCGCTGGAGGGGCTCAACGCCTTCCACGGCGCGCCCCTCAATGAACACGATATGCTGCTCTTGATGGGGGAGATGGAAGGCAAGATCTCCGGCTCGGTCCACTACGACAATGTGGCCCCCTGCTATCTCGGCGGTATGCAGCTGGTGCTGGAAGAGCACGGCGTCATCAGCCAGGGCATTCCGGTGTTTGACGAGTGGTACTGGGTGGTCTGCTACCCGGGCACAGTAGTCTCCACCGCCGCCGCCCGCGCCATACTGCCGGCCCAGTATCGCCGCCAGGATTGCCTCACCTATGGCCGCCGGCTGGCGGCCTTCGTGCACGCCAGCTACACAGGTCAGGAGGGGCTGGCGGCCAGCGTGCTCAAAGACGTGATTGCCGAGCCCTACCGCGCGGCGCTTATCGAAGGTTTCAACGAGGTGCGGGCTCAGGCGGCCCAGAACGGGGCGCTCGCCACCGGCATCTCGGGCTCAGGTCCCACCGTGTTCGTGGTGATGAAGGATCTGGCCCAGGCCGAGCGGATGAAAGAGTGGATGGAAGCGCATTTCGTGCGCAATGAAGATGGATTTGCCCGGGTCTGCAAACTGGACATGGCCGGGGCACGGGTAACAGGAAGCGAGCTATGAATCTTTACAATATCAAGGACAAGAGTGAACAGGTGAGCTTCGCCCAGGCGGTGCGCCAGGGTCTGGGCCGCGAGCAGGGGCTCTTCTTCCCCGAAACCATCGCGCCCCTGGCCGATGTGGATGCCCTGCTGGCGCTGCCGCTCGCCGAGCGCTCCGCTCGCATCATCAGCCACCTGCTGGGGGACGAAGTGCCCAAGCCTAAGGTGAGCGAGCTGATCAATGCTGCCTTTACCTTCCCGGCGCCCCTGGTGAAGCTGAAAGACGGCACCTATGCCCTCGAGCTGTTCCACGGCCCGACTCTGGCATTCAAGGACTTCGGCGGCCGCTTTATGGCCCAGTGCCTCGCCGCGTTCAGGACCAACGACAAGATCACCATCTTGACCGCTACCTCCGGCGACACCGGCGCCGCCGTGGCCCACGCCTTCTACGGCCTGGAGGGGATCGAGGTGGTCATCCTCTATCCCAAGGGCAAGATAAGCCCGCTGCAGGAGGCGCTCTTCTGCACCCTGGGCGGCAACATCCGCACCATCGCCATCGACGGCGACTTCGATGCCTGCCAGGCGCTGGTCAAAGATGCCTTTGACGACGAGGCGCTGAAGAAGGCGATTGGCCTCAACTCCGCCAACTCCATCAACATCAGCCGCCTGCTGGCCCAGGTCTGCTACTACTTCGAGGCCCTGGCCCAGCTGCCCAAGGCCGACCGCGCCAAGGCGGTCATCAGCGTGCCGTCCGGCAACTTCGGCAACCTCACCGCAGGCCTCATCGCCAAGGCGCTGGGGCTGCCGGTGAAGCGCTTTATCGCCGCCACCAACGCCAACGACACAGTGCCGCGCTACTTGAAAACCGGCAGTTGGGAGCCGCACCAGACGGTCGCGACCCTCTCCAACGCCATGGACGTGAGCCGCCCCAACAACTGGCCACGGGTAGAGGAGCTTTGCCGCCGTGAAGGCTGGGCGCTGGAGACCCTGGGGTCCGGCATGCGTGACGATGCCCAGACTCGCGATGCGTTGCAGCGCCTGCATCAGCTCGATTACCTGTGCGAACCCCACGGGGCGATTGCCTGGGATCTGCTGGGCGAACAGCTGGCTGAGGACGAAGTGGGGGTCTTCCTCTGCACCGCCCATCCCGCCAAGTTCAAGGAGTCGGTGGACGAGATCCTGAATCTGGATGTGCCGCTGCCGGGCCCGCTTGCCAAGCATGCCGCGCTGCCGCTGCTCTCCCACAACCTGCCCGCAGACTTTGGCCGCCTCAAGGCCTTCCTGCTCGGCTAAGTCGCCATGAGACGCTGAAGATCCCCCGCTTTTATCACGAGAGCGGGGGATTTTTTATGTCTGGCAGAGGGCGGGAAACCCCGCCCTGGATGATGACCCTGAAACAAGGAGCACGACATGAGCCCGCATCCCCTTCGCACCTTGATCGAGACCTGCGACGCCGCCATCTCCCGGCGCGACTTCGACGCCCTGATGGCCTTCTATGCCGAGGACGCCGCTCTGGTGGTCAAACCCGGCATGGTGGCGCGCGGCATTCCCGCCATCCGCCGCGCCTTCACCGCCATCTCCGATTACTTTGACGGCCGGCTTGAGGTGACCCAGGGGGCCATGGAGGTGATAGAAGGGGCCGACAACGCCCTGGTGATCATGGAGACCCGACTGCGTTATCCCGACGGGCAAGGTAGCTGGATCGACGAGAACCGGCGCGCCACCTATGTGTTTCGCAAGGAGGCCGATGGGCAGTGGCGCTGCACAGTGGACAACTCCTACGGCACATCCCTGCTGGCGGCGCAGCGGCATGGCGATCTGCCTGCAAACGATTAGGGGGAAGTTGGGAGGGATAAGTTGGAGGAGGAGGGGTTAGTTGGGACACCCACATTTTTGACACTGACAAAGCTGTGTGTCCCAGATCCCCTCCCAGATCCCTACCTCACTCGCAACCCGCGTAGCAGCAACTCCAGGGCTGCCACGCTTCGAGCCAGGCGCACACTGCCTTCTTCACTTTCGGCAATCCAGCACGCAGCCTCCTCCAGACTGCCATAGATCAGCGATGCCAGCGCCTCAGGGTCGGCTTCGACCACCACATCTTGCTGGATCAATCGGTGGATTAGCTGCTGCATCGAGGCGATGCAGTGGCGCTGCGCTTCCGGTGTGGTTCCCCCCAGCACCGCTTTGGCATCACGCAGCACTATGCGCTGGATCTCGGGCTCCAGTGCCATTTCCAGATAGGCTCGGCAGCGTGCACAGAAGCCGTCCCAGGGATCCTCGGCGCTATCTGAGATGGACTGCAGGCGGGCATCCATCTCGGCATCGATCTGCACTACGACCGCCGCCAGCAATCCTTTCTTGTCGCCGAAATGATGATAGAGCGCACCTCGGGTGAGATTGGCCTGTGCGGTGAGATCGTCCATCGAAGTGCTGGCATAGCCATGTTCGCTGAACACCTTGCGGGCCGTCGCCAGCAAGGTGGCGCGGGTTGCTTCCATGTCGGCGCGGGTGCGACGAGCCATAGTCTTCTCCTTACATACGATGCGTATCTTTGTTTACATTCAGTACGTATGTATGTTTTATTCATACGCAATGTATGTATTGTCACGGCACAGCGATGCCGTGACAAGCAGAACCCTATGGAGAAATCGAGATGACCAACCCTTATCGCACCCTTTTTACCGCCCCCGGTAGCAAGGGCTTTGCCCTGGCGGGCTTGCTGGCCCGGCTGCCATTGCCCATGACAGGCATCGGCATCATCACCATGCTGGCGCAACTGCGTGGCAGCTATGCCTTGGCGGGGGCCGTGTCGGGGGCTTTTGTGCTGACTTATGCCCTGTTATCGCCGCAGATTTCACGGCTGGTGGACAGGCTTGGGCAGGGTCGGGTGCTGCCTGTGACCACTGCCATCAGCGTCATCGGCTTGTTGCTCCTGCTCGTCAGCACATGGTGGCAAGCCCCCGACTGGACCCTGTTCATCGGCGCTTTGCTTGCCGGCTTCATGCCAAGCATGTCGGCCATGATACGGGCACGCTGGACGGCCATCTACCGGGGACAGCCGAGCTTGCAGACCGCCTATGCGCTGGAAACCGTACTTGATGAAGTCACCTTCATTGCCGGGCCACCATTGTCGGTGGGGCTTTGCGTGATCTTGTTCCCTCAGGCTGGCCCGCTGGCGGCGGCGCTGCTGTTGATGCTGGGGGTCTCCGCCCTGGTCGTGCAGCGTGAAACCGAGCCGCCGATCGAGGTGCAAGGCGCCACCACCGAAGATTCGGGCACAGTGATCCGGCTGGTGAGTGTGCGTTTGTTGGTGTTGCTGATGATGGCGATGGGGGTCATCGTCGGCACAGTGGACATCGTCAGCGTGGCCTTTGCAGAGCAACGGGGTCAACCGGCGGCGGCCAGTCTGGTGCTGTCGGCCTACGCCATAGGCTCTTGTCTGGCGGGGCTGCTGTTTGGGGCACTCAAGCTGCAAACCCCGTTGCATCGCCTGCTGCTGTTGGGCGGGTTGGCGACGTCCATCACCACGCTGCCGCTGCTGCTGGTGGGCAGCATTCCCGCGTTGGCGGTTGCCGTGCTGATCGCCGGACTGTTTTTTGCCCCCACCATGATAGTGGCGATGTCTCTGGTCGAACGTCTGGTCCCTGAGCATCGCCTGACCGAGGGCATGACCTGGCTGCTGGCCGGACTGAACGTCGGGGTTGCCCTGGGGGCGGCGGTATCTGGTCAGGTCGTGGATGAAGGGGGCGTCCGGGCCGGTTTCTTCGTTGCTATATGTGCCGGTGCCCTAGTACTGCTGATGGCTTTCTGGGGGCATCAGCACTTGCGCAGCCATGACTTGCTCACCCCGCACGTGGCCTGATGGCGGTACCGTCTTTTTTAAATCGGGACACCCACCTTTTTGACAGCGGTTTAGTCGTGTACTTGGCTTGAGAGGTCACAGCCCAGGGGGTGAGCCATGACCATTGCCCGTTCACGTCAAATCAGCCTGCAAGATACGCCTTACTACCATGTGGTCAGCCGCTGCGTGCGGCGAGCTTTTCTGTGCGGGGAAGATGCCCATTCTGGCCAGAGTTACGAGCATCGTCGTCAGTGGGTGGTTGACAAGCTAGGGCAGCTGTCGCGACTGTTTGCCATCGGTATTTGTGCTTATGCGGTGATGAGCAACCACTATCACCTGGTGCTCAAAGTGGAGCCCGACACCGCAGCAAGTTGGAGTGAGCGGGAGGTGGCCGAACGTTGGGCGGCACTGTTCCAGTGGCCGCTATTGGTGCGGCGCTGGTATCAGGGGGAATCCCTGATTGAGCCCGAACGGACTGTGGTGCAACAACTGATAGGGCAGTGGCGGGAGCGGCTTCATTCCATCAGTTGGTTTGTGCGGCTGCTCAATGAAAACCTGGCACGGCAGGCGAATCGGGAAGATGGCTGCAAGGGCCATTTCTGGGAAGGGCGCTTCAAGAGCCAAGCTCTGCTCACCGAATCAGCCCTGCTGGCCTGCATGGCCTACGTTGATCTCAACCCGATACGGGCGGCATTGGCGGACCGACCTGAGGAGAGCGATTACACCAGCATCAAGCAACGCTTTGAGGGAGAGCAACCAGACGCGCCATTGCCACCTTTGTTGCTGCCATTCGCAAGCCAAGCCCAACCGGAGGGCCTGCCTTATGCCTTTACCGATTATCTAATGCTGGTGGATTGGACAGGTCACGCGATAAGAGCTGACAAGCGGGGTTATATTCCTGCTCACCTGGCTCCCATTCTGGCGCGATTGGGCCTTGATGGTGCCCGTTGGTTGAAACAAGTGACACTGTTCAGGCGCCAGGGCATCAGAGTGGTGGGTGACAAAGACCACTGCCAGCAGTTTGCCTGGCACTGCGGCCAGCGACGATGCCATCAGCCACCTTGTTAATCCGTTTGATCCCGTTTTCCCCCCCTTGGCATTTGTGTGGTGTCAGGCATTACCACGTCTGAACACGCGGCCCGCCACGTAAAAATCGCTTGCTTCCCCGATCTCTAGCGGGCTCTTGGGGGAGCTGTGTGTGATGAGAGATATAGCCAGCTAAGCAATAGCTGGCTCAGAAAGGTGGCTGTCCCAGATTTCCCCTCAAGCCTCATGCGCAAACCAGTCAAAAAGTGACGCAACTATCAGGAAGATCTGCGTTTTTTGCGCCAGCTCAACAATCGTAGGGGCTGAGCGGGGAGGCCGGGGCGGGGCTGGGATGGGGTATTTGGCGAGCCGGGGCGCTTTTTGTTGTCACGGGGCGGGGGGACTATAGTGCAGCGAGGCGAGGGTGCCTCGTTTGGCCCGCGTGAGTTGGGGCTAACCACAATGGATAGATGGATGGGAGTTTGTCATATGAAGCGGATCCTGATGGTGTTGAGTCTGTGTGTGACGGTAATGGGCATGGGAATGGGGGTGGCCCAGGGCGCTACCTCTGGGGCGCAGCAGGAGTGCGAGGCGCAGGCGGCGGTCAAGAAGCTGGCGGGGGCCGCCAAGACCAGCTTCGTGGGCAAGTGCGTCAAGGATGCCTCGGCCAACGGCAAGGCAGCCCAGTGTGAGAAGGCGGCCGCCGACAAGAAGCTGGCGGGGGCTGCCAAGAACAGCTTTATCCAGAAATGCGTGAAGACGGACGGGGCCGCCGACAAGACGGCTCAGTGCGAGAAGGCGGCCGCCGACAAGAAACTCGCCGGGGCGGCCAAGAACAGCTTCGTGCAAAAGTGTGTCAAGACCACCTGAGCCCAGGGGCAAGGGGTGGGCGAGCGCCTCGGGAAGGCGCTCGTCTGGGAAAAGAGAGGGGCCATGTGCCCCTCTCTTGTTGTGGTGGCTGTGCGGTGGCGGAGCAAGGGGGGCGTTATCCCGGCGTCCTTGGCAAGGCCTCCTTGATAAGGGATGGCCGGGCCGCCGCATATCCTCCATTTTTTGATTAAATTTATATTCATTAAAAAACAATATGTTATTGGCGTTTTGTTGGCTTTTTTTCAGGTTTTTTTCAATTTTTGGGAAATCTTTTCTCCCCTCGTCCGGTTCTATTGAACGTAGCCGGATGAGATGCGCCGGAGACACCACTCTAGACAACAAGGAATAGGGATATGAACGTGAAAAAGAGTACTGCCATCGCCTCTGCCATGACGGGTCTGCTGGCCCTGGGTGCCCAGCTCATCGCCGCGCCAGTCATGGCGGCGGACGACAAGGAGAAGTGCTACGGCGTGGTCAAGGCGGGCAAGAATGATTGCGCCACCAAAGGCGGCTCCTGCGCCGGTACCGCCAAGATGGATGCCCAGGGCGATGCCTTCGTGGTAATGCCCAAGGGCCTGTGCGAGAAGCTGGCGGGCGGGTCGCTGCAACCCAAGTAAGCCCCATGCCATGGTGTGGCGCCCGCCACATCATGGCCCCTTCCTCTGAGGGAGCCCTGCCATGAACCCCTTGATCGGTATAGGTTTACGTCCCCCCCACTACGACGAGATCCGCCAGACCCTGCCCGGGGTCGGCTGGCTCGAGGTGCACAGCGAAAACTACTTCGAGCGCCACGGCAAGGGCTTCGAGGTGCTGGCCGAACTCGCCGCACACTACCCCGTCAGCCTGCACGGGGTCGGGATGTCGCTGGGCTCCGCCGACCCGCTCGACCCTGCGCACCTGCGCCAGTTGACGGCCCTGGTGGCGACCATAGCGCCGGTGCGGGTCTCCGAGCACCTGAGCTGGGGCAGCATAGGCGGGCGCTATTTCAACGATCTGCTGCCCATGCCCTACACCCGCGAGGCCCTCTCGCACATGAGCGACAAGGTAGACAAGGTGCAGCAGGCGCTGGGCCGGCAACTGCTCATCGAGAACCCTTCCTCCTATCTGCAACTGCCCGGGGAGATGGGCGAAGCGGAGTTTCTGGCCGAGCTGGCGCGGCGCAGCGGCTGCGGCGTCCTGCTCGATCTCAACAACCTTTATGTCAGCAGCGTCAATCACGGCCTCGACTGCGCCGACTACCTGGCCGCCATCGATCTCGATACGGTCGGGGAGATCCACCTGGCCGGGTTTACCGACAAGGCGTTGCCCCAGGGGCACCTCTATATCGACACCCACAGCACCCCGGTGGCGCCCCCCGTGTGGGCGCTCTATGGCCGAGTCTGCCAGCAGCGCGCCATCCCCACCCTGATCGAGTGGGATCTGGAGATACCCCCGCTGCCTGTGCTGCTCGGCGAGGCCGGACGTGCCGACGCCATACTGAGCGCGGCGCGGCGGACTTCGCAGGAGGCCGCCCATGTCTGAACTTGCCCACCTGCAGCAGGGGTTCGCCAGCGGTCTGCTCGGCGAGGATGACGCCATCCTCGCGCAGATCCAGCCGGGGCGCTTTGCCCCCGACGCCCTGCTGCAGATCTATCGCAACAACGTCATCCTCGGCCTCACCGAGGTGCTTGCCAGCAGCTATCCCGCCGTCAAGGCCATGGTGGGGGAGGAATTCTTCGCCGCCGCGGCCCGGGGATTCGTGCTGGCCGAGCCCCTGCAGGAGGGGAGCGTCATGCACTATGGGGCGGGTTTTGGCGACTGGCTGACCCGCCTGCCGACCACCCAGGCTCTGCCTTGGCTCGGGGAGCTGGCCCGCTTCGAGTGGCTGCTGGAGCGCTCCTCCCTGCTGGCGCCAGAGCCCAGGCGCTGGCCCGCCGAGCGACTCGCCGCCCTCTCTCCTGCGCAGTGGGAGCAACTGGTGCTGCACCCCGCCTGCGATCTGCTGCTGCTCGAGAGCCGCCATCCGGTGCTGGCGCTCTGGCAGATGGCCCTGCACGGCGGGGAGGCGGTCAGCGAGCTGGATGCCCCCTGCTGGCTGGCCCTGAAAAAACGCCCCGGCCACAGGGTCGAGCCCGTCCCCCTAGATGCAACCCCCTGGTGCCTGCTGCAAGGCTGCCAGCAGGGCAGGCCGCTGGCCAGTCTGCTGGCACAGGATCCGGCCATGGCTGAGCACCTGGCCCCCCTCATCACCCTCGATCTGCTGGTCGATCTGGAGCTTGCCCCATGAGAACACAGACTCTCACCAAGCCGCTTGGCCTCTTTGCCGAGCGCATCCTGCCCTGGTGCAGCGGTGCCCTGCTGCTGCTGGCCAGACTCTGGGTCGCCGCCGTCTTCCTGCGATCCGGCTGGCTCAAGTTCACGGCCTGGGATTCCACCCTCTACCTGTTCGAGTTCGAGTATCAGGTGCCCCTGCTGCCCTGGCAGTGGGCGGCTTACGTGGGCACCGCGACCGAGTTGCTGCTGCCGCTCTTCCTGCTGGCGGGACTCTTCACCCGCCCGGTCGCCTTGCTGCTGTTTGGCTTCAACGCCATGGCGGTCATCTCCTACCCGGCCCTGTGGGCGGGAGGCTTTCACGATCACCAGCTGTGGGGCTGGATGTTGCTGACCCTGGCGGTGTGGGGCGCAGGCCCACTGGCGCTGGACAGCTGGCGCCTTGCCAGAGGACGCAGCGGCCATTAAGGTGGCTGCCAGATGAAGGGGCCTGCGGGCCCCTTCTTGTCATGCCACCCGAGGAGAAAAAGATGATGGTTCGCGAGGCCCTGGCCGCCGATATTCCCGCCCTGGTGCATCTTCGCATGGCACTCTTTTGCGAGGTGGGGGAGCTTGCCCGGCCCGATGAGGACCCCGCCCTCTGGGAGGCGACGCTGGCCTATTTCACCCGGGCGCAGGAAGAGGGCAGCGCCCGCTCCTGGCTGGTGGAGGTCGAGGGGGAGGCGGTGGCGTGCGGCACCCTGGCTCTGTTCGTGCGGCCACCCTATCCGGGCAACCTGGCGGGGCGCGAGGCCTATCTGCTCAACATGTATACCAGGCCAGCCTGGCGCAAGCGGGGCATGGCGAGCGCCCTGCTCGATGCCATGGCGGCCCATGCCCGGGAACAGCGACTGGGCAAGCTGTGGCTGCACGCCAGCGAGCAGGGGCGTCCGCTCTACGAGCGGCTCGGTTTTGTTTCCAATCCGGCCTGCCTGGAGTGGTATCCCGCCCCCTGAACTAGCCGCAGTGATCCTCGGCAGATTCTGTTACGTACTGGCAGCCCTTGGCGGCGGCGTTGCTTTTCTCTACACTGCGCGCCCCCCATGACCCAAAGTCATCTGACCACTCATATTGGGACTTGCGGGGCCGATACAGTCAGTGGGGGGAGGCTGTGGTGCCGATCCGGATCGTCAACGAGGTAGGAGTGTCATGTTCAATCACAAACTCAAGGCGCAGTTGCAGGCCTGTCAGGCCCGGCTCGATGAAGAGCAGGGCTTGATCGAAGCGATCAAGGGCAGTGCCGCGACCATCATCTTCAGCCCGGATGGGGAGATCCTGGAGGCCAGCGACCCCTTCCTGAGCCTGGTGGGGTATGGTGCGAGCGAACTGCTGGGGCGTCACCACAGCCTGCTCTGCCCTAAGGGGTGGGCACAGTCCGGCGACTATCAGCAGTTCTGGCGCCGCCTCGCCCAGGGGGAGGCGCAGTCCGGCACCTTCGAGCGCGTCAACCAGAAGGGCGAGACATGCTGGCTGGAGGCGAGCTATTTCCCGGTGAAGCAGCAGGGCAGGGTGACCCGGGTGGTGAAGATAGCCAGCGATGTGACGGCACAGCATCAGCGGCTGCAACGCCTGGAGGCGCTCTCCCAGGCGCTGGACCGCTCCCGGGCCATGATAGAGTTCACCCCGAGCGGCGAGATCATCAGCGCCAACGCCAACTTCCTGGACACCATGGGCTATCGCCTGAACGAGATTGCGGGCAAGCATCACAGGATCTTCTGCGACGAGGCCTTCCTGCGCGAGCAGCCCAGATTCTGGGAGGAGCTGGCCCGTGGCCAGTTCAAGTCCGGCCTCTTCATGCGCCACAACAGCCGGGGGGACGCTGTCTGGCTGGAGGCCAGCTACAACCCTATCCGTGACCAGAACGGCAAGGTGGTCAGGGTCGTCAAGTTCGCCAGCGACATCACGGCCCGCATCGAGCAGAACCACGCCACCCGGGAAGCGGCCAGGCTGGCCCACAGCACGGCGCAGGAGACCTTGAGCAGCGCCGAGGCCGGTGCCGAGCTGCTGCGCGCCGTGGTCGATACCTCTTCCCTGATCGCCGCCCAGGTGGATCAGGCCATCGCCCTCATCGGTCAGCTCAACGAGCAGTCCAGGAGCATAGAGGCCATCGTCTCGACCATCAGCGCCATCGCCGATCAGACCAACCTGCTGGCCCTCAACGCGGCCATCGAGGCGGCGCGGGCGGGGGAGCAGGGACGGGGCTTTGCGGTGGTGGCCGACGAGGTACGCCAGCTGGCGGCCCGCACCTCCCTTTCCACCGCCGAGATAGCCAAGGTGGTGCAGAAGAACCGCGAGCTGACCGCCAG
This sequence comes from Aeromonas sp. S16(2024), assembly GCF_041403065.1. Lineage (NCBI taxonomy): Bacteria > Pseudomonadati > Pseudomonadota > Gammaproteobacteria > Aeromonadales > Aeromonadaceae > Aeromonas > Aeromonas sp. S16(2024). The sequence goes on from NZ_JBGLQX010000007.1 coordinate 35,272, forward strand.
GGTGACCGACGACATGGCCGGGGTGGCGGGCAGCGCCGAACTCGGCAAGCAGCAAATCAGCGAGGTGGACAAGCTGATGAACGACATCCACCAGGAGGCGAGCCGGGTCTCCCAGACGGTCTCAGCACTCTCCATATGAGTCGCCTGTTCTGGCGACACCCTCTGTCAGGATCGCCAAAAGAGTGAGCGAACGAGCCCCCAAGCTGAACCCTGGCTGTACCACCCCGGCCTTGTGAATTGTGGCCCCCCGCCGCCTTGTTTAGGCTGCCGCCTCATTTTTCATTGAGCGGGTAGAAAACAATGGCAGTACGACAGAAAAGCAGGGCTCTGGCCCTGCTGCTGGGGACGGTGGCGAGCATGGGGCTCGGCGGTTGCATGGGGCAGATGGGGCTCTCCTCCATGGTGACCAAGGGCAACCTCAGCGTGGTGGACAATCGCTACGGCCGTGCCGGTGTCTTCGTGCTGCTCTCCCCCGTCTATGGCCTGGCGGCGACGGCGGATCTGTTCGTGTTCAACACCATCGAATTCTGGTCGGGCAAGAACCCCATCACCGGCAAGTCGCCGGCCCTGGTGGATCACAAGGCCGATGCGGTGATCAAGGTCAACCAGCATCTGGATCCGGCCCTCAACAAGGTGCCACTCGCCATGCTGCCCCAAGGGGTGCGCGAGGTGACGGTGAGCTACCCGGACGAGCGCACCGCCCAGATGGAGATCCACTACATCGACGGTCATCGCGACATGATGCGCGGGGAGATGCGCGGCGAGCTGCTGGAGATCTATCTGGATGACAAGCTGGTCTCGACCCTGACCCGCAAGCAGCTGGACGAAAAGGCAAACGCGGCCAAGGTTGAGGTTTAAGCTCTTCAGAAACCTGATCTTTTATTCTCTGAAAAGGGTATACATAGCGGCTGGCAAGATCGCCATTATGTCTAAGGGAGCAGGCTATGACGGTGACCGGGTTGCGCTTGGCTGAATTGATTGGTTCCCTCAGTCATGCGCTCGATATGACCGAGGGTCAACCACGGGGGCACTGCATCCGCTGTTGCTGGATAGGTGCCCGTCTGGGGGAGCGGCTGGGACTGGATGCCCGGCAGCGCCACGACCTCTATTACACCCTGCTGCTTAAAGATCTGGGGTGCAGCAGCAATGCCGCCCGCATCTGCGAGCTCTATCTCACCGACGATCTTCACTTCAAGCGCGACTTCAAGCTGGTGGATGGCTCCCTCTCCGAGGTGGTCAACTTCGTGCTGGGTCACACCGGCTTGCAGGCGGATCTGCTCGGCCGTTTTCGCAGCCTGTTCCACATCTTTCGCAACGGCGATCAGATAGCCAACGAGCTGATCCAGACCCGCTGCCACCGGGGGGCGGACATCGCTCGCCAGCTGCGTTTCAGTGACGAGGTGGCCAACGGCATCCTCTCCCTCGATGAACACTGGAATGGCAAGGGGCGGCCGCTGCAACTGGCGGGTGAGGCGATCCCGCTCTTCTCCCGCATCGCCCTGCTCTGTCAGGTGGTGGATGTGTTTCACGCCGCCGCAGGCCCGGATGCGGCGCAGAGGGAGCTGCGCGAGCGCAGCGGCAGCTGGTTTGATCCCGCCCTGGTCGCCGAGTTTGACGCGCTGGCCGACGAGGCGTTCTGGCAGGGGCTGACCGACCCCAGGCTGACCGAGTGGGTCTTCGACCACCCGGCCGGGCAGGGGGAGGTGGCGCTCGATGAGGATTATCTGGACGAGATAGCCGCGGCCTTTGGCCAGGTGGTGGATTCCAAGAGCCCCTATACCGCGGGCCACAGCGGCAGGGTGGCGCTCTATACCGACCTGCTTGCCGCCCAGATGGGGTTGTCTGAATCGAGACGGCGCTGGCTCAAGCGGGGCGCCCTGCTCCACGACGTGGGCAAGCTCGGGGTGAGCAACGCCATCCTCGACAAGCCGGGCAAGCTCGACGGGCAGGAGTGGGCCGCGGTGCAGATGCATGCCGCCTATACCGAGGAGATCCTGGGCCGAATAGGGGCATTCAGGGAGCTGGCCCAGGTGGCCGGCGCCCACCATGAGCGGCTCGATGGCAAGGGCTACCCCAAGGGACTCAAGGGGGCGGAGATCTCCCTTGAGACGCGTATCATCACCACTGCCGACATCTTCGACGCCATCACCGCCAAGCGCCCCTATCGGGACGCCATCCCTGTGCCCCAGGCGCTGGAGATGATGGCCGAGCATCTGGGCAGCGCCATCGATCCCGACTGTTTCGCCGCCCTTCAGGCGGGGATCCGGGATTTTTCCCTCTACCTCACGCCGGAACAGCCGCTGGCCAATGCCAGTTAAGGCTTGCTGCCCCCAGTGCCCAAGCGGCCAGTCCGATAGCAACACGCCCCGCAACTGCGGGGCGTGTTGCATGGGGCCTAGTCGGGCTGCTTGCGATGGGGCGGGGCGAGGATCAGCCCCAGCAGGCGGCGCAGATGGGTCAGCTGTTCGGTCAGCTGGACGTTGAGCCAGAGGTAGCCATTGATGGCCGCCTCTGTGCTGGGGGGCAACGACACCTGTGTCGCCACCTCGTGCAGGCGGGCGATGGCGGCATCGGCCCCGCGTCCGTCACCGGTGTGCATCATCAGGGCGAGCTGGCTGATCGCCTCCTCGGTAGCTTGATGGCAGGCGTGCAGCGCAGCCGTACTCTGCATCAGGAAGTGGCTCTGGCGATCGTTCCAGTAGGTGTTGGCCAGCATCTCCAGGGTACAGAGGGTGTTGCGCATGGTGACCTGCACCGCATCAAACAGGGCTATGGGGTGACGCGTCTCCTTGGCCGCAGGTGCCAGCAGGGCCCGCAGTTTGCCCGTCTGGGCCAGCAGTTGGGAGAGATTGTGCTTGAGCCGCGGCCGCTCCAGCACATTGGGGGAGAGGTGTGTGTGATAGAGCCGCCCCGACTGTTGCAGGATCTGGTGCAGTTGCAGCCGCCAGTGGCTGTAGGCGCGCTGGGGATAGATGCTGCAAAACAGCAGCGCCAGCAGGGAGCCCAGTATCACATCGCCGCTGCGCCACAGCGCCGTCTCGATATCCCCCGGCATGGCCCCCATGGTGACTCCCAGGGTGATGCCGATCAGCAGCCCCACATAAGGGCGCTTGCCGAGCGCCAGATAGCCGCAGAGGAACATGATGCAACCGCACCAGATCAGGGTGAGCGGCAGGGAGTAGATCTCCAGATAGAGCGCCACCACCCCGCAGGCGGCGCCAAAGATGGTGCCCACCACCCGCTGCAGGGCACGGGAGAGCACATTGCCCCAAAACGAGATGGGGCCCATCACCACCACCAGGGTGATCAGCGGCCAGGTGCTCTCCGGCAGTTTCAGCTCCCGGGTCAGCAGAAAGGTGAGCATAAAGGCGAGCGCCATGCGCAGGCCATGGACCAGGCGGTAGCGACCATAGATCAGCAGATCGAAGCGGGAGAGTGGCGTGTTCAGGCGCAAGGGAGTCGTCTCATGTCAGGTTGATCTTCTCGTTGTCGTGCCGGCGGATGCTCGCCATCAGGGCAAGAGGCGGATCCGGACCCGTTCACCTTGGGTGATGGCCGAGCGGGAGGCGCACTCGATCACACAGTTGGCCGCAGGCAGGGCAGAGGGCATGAAAGCACTTGCCGGGCGCACCAGCAAGCAGCCACTGGCATCCTGGCTGAGGTAGCCGGGCAGGCCAGTCTCCCCCGCCGGATTGGGAATGGCCTCCTGGGCCCGGGCGAGCAGGCGCAGCGGCGGGAGAGGGGGCCGGGCGTCCCGGATAGGCTGCCGGGCGCAGATAAAGTCGGCGATGGCCTCCAGATCGTCGAAACGAAACTGGGGCAGGGTCGTTGCCTCGGGCTCATCGCTGATGAGTGCCACTATGTCCGGGTCATCCGGGAACAGCAGGGGTCTGCCGAGGGCGCGGCGATGGAGCTCTATCTTGGGAAAATGGCGATGCTTGAACCCCTCGACCAGCAGCAGATCGAGCCGCTCCCCGTCGAAGCGGGCCAGCAACGCCTCCAGGGGGGGCTCGCCCTCCGGCGTCTCGCAGATCAGGGCGTGGCGCAGGGAGGAGGCCGCCATCACCTGGCGGGCACCGGCCTGGCGCAGGCGATGGCTGTCCTTGCCCGGCTTGTCCATGTCGAAGTGGTGATGGGTATGCTTGAGCACCCCGAGGCGCAGGCCGCGCTGGCCGAGCAGGGGGATGAGGCGCTCCAGCAGGGTGGTCTTGCCGGTGCCGCTCCAGGCGACGAAGCCGAGCAGGGGAAGGGCACTCATGGCGTGTCTCCACCCGCCAGCAGCCTCGCCTCGTAGGCGGCGAGCTCGGCCGGGCTGTTGAGGTTGACGAAGGCATCCGGTGCATCGGCAAAGGGCACCACCGTCATCCGGTGGCGGGCAAACCAGGCCCCGGTCTTGCGCTCTCCCTCTGCCAGCGCCCGTTGCAGGGAGGGCAGCAGGCTGCGGTGCAGCAGGGCGACCACGGGTTGCAGGTGCTCCCCGTCGTGGGCCACCACCAGCTCGGTCTGCGGCGTCAGGGCGGCGCGAAAGCGGGCCATCAGATCCCGTGGCAGGGCGGGGCCGTCGCAGGGCACGAACAGCACCCAGTCGTGGCGGGCGGCGGCAAGGCCAGCCTGCATGCCCGCCAGCGGCCCCTGAAAGTCGGCCTGCGCGTCGCCGATGACGGGGGCCAGCGTCCGGTAGCGATCCTCGCTGCGGTTGGCGTTGATCAGCACCTCGTCCACCTGGGGGCGCAGGCGCTCCAGCACGTGGACTATCAGGGGCCTGCCCGAGAGGGGTACCCAGCCCTTGTCGTCGCCCCCCATGCGGGTGGCTCGGCCGCCGGCCAGGATCACGGCGGAGACGGGGAAGGGGAGGTCGCTGCGGCTCATGGGGCTCCAGGGGTCTGTGAGGTGATATGTCGCGTGTTCAGCGTCTGCTCTGGCAAAGGCGCTGGCGGCATCGAATGTCCGCCGATCTTGCGCCAAGCGCCTCGCCAGGGCAAGCCCGGGAGCCATGAGCCCGGCAGGAGAGGGGGCTTTGGCCGCAGGGTATGCCCAAGCTCACAAAACCGAATCCCCAAACGTCATATGATCCCCTGCAATCTGAGTCTTGCTCTCCTGCCTAATGGCAACTTCATGTAAATCAAAGAGAATGACTATGGCTACCGGACAATATCTGCTGTGGAAAGACGCACAGGGAGAGGACTTTCGCCCCGTTGCACTGACAGGCACCGATCTGCTCAATGATCGCAATCTCAACAAGGGCACCGCCTTCACCGAACAGGAGCGGGCCGACTTCGAGCTCGATGGCCTGCTGCCGCCCCAGGTGCAGACCTTCGAAGCCCAGCTGGAGCGGGTCTATCAGGGCTTTTTGAGCGCCTGCAGCGACATCGAGAAGTACCAGAACCTGCGGGCCTTGCAGGATCGCAACGAGACCCTGTTCTACGCCCTGCTGTCGCGCCACGTGGAGGAGATGACCCCCTACATCTATACCCCGACCGTGGGCAAGGCCTGTCAGGAGTTCAGCCACCGCTTCCAGAAGCCGCGCGGCCTCTACATCACCCCGAAGAACGTCGATGACATGGGCTCCCTCGCCCGCCACATGGACGCCAAGGCGGTGCGCATCATAGTCGTTACCGACAGCCAGGGGATCCTCGGCATCGGCGATCAGGGGGTGGGGGGCATGGGCATCCCCATCGGCAAGCTCTCCCTCTATACCCTGGGGGCCGGCATCCATCCCGCCTGCTGCCTGCCCATCGCGCTGGACGTGGGCACCGACAATCAGGCGCTGCTGGACGATCCCATGTACCTGGGTCAGCCCCACAAGCGCATTCGCGGCAAGGAGTACGACGACTTCATCGACAAGTTCGTGGCCGGGGTCAGGCGCCACTTCCCCAACGCCGTCTTGCAGTGGGAGGACTTCAGCAAGTCCAACGCCTTCAACAACCTCTCCCGCTACCAGCAGACGCTGCCCTCCTTCAACGACGACATCCAGGGCACAGGGGCCGTGGTGCTGGCGGGCATCATAGGCGCCGTCAAGTCCAAGGGGGAGACCCTGGGCCAGCAGCACTACCTGGTCTATGGCGCCGGGGCTGGCGGTGTCGGGGTGGCGGATCAGATCTGCGCCGGGATGATCCGCGAGGGGCTGGACCCGCAGGCGGCACGGGATCGCATCTACATCCTGGATACTCAGGGGCTGGTGTGCGACAACCGCGAGGGGCTGGACGAATACAAGCGCCGCTACGCCAAGCCGGGCCTGCTGCTGGCCCAGTGGAATGTGCAGGGCAAGGCGGGGCTGACCGAGGTGCTGCGCCACGTGCCCATCAGCGTACTGCTCGGCACCAGCGGTGCCGGTGGCGCCTTCCAGGAGGAGCATATCCAGCTGATGCTGGCCCACTGCGAGCGCCCCATGGTGTTCCCCCTCTCCAACCCCACCGCCAACTGCGAGGCGCTGCCGGAGGACATCTTCCGCTGGAGCCAGGGCCGCGCCATCGTCGCCACCGGCAGCCCGTTCAAGGACGTGCACCATGAGGGCCAGACGTTCCGGGTCGGGCAGGGCAACAACGTCTTCATCTTCCCCGGTGTGGGGCTGGCCGCCATCGTCAGCCAGATCCGCGAGATAAGCCCGGAGATCTTCACCACAGCGGCCTTCGCGCTGGCCGAATGCGTGGATGAGGCGGATCTCGCCCGGGGTACCGTCTACCCGAGGATCAGCGAGCTGCGCAGCATCTCGGTGCACGTGGCGACCGCCGTGCTCAAGGACATAGTGCGCCGCGATCCCTCCCATCCGCTGATTGGCCAGGATCTGCAGCAGCACATCCTGAGCCACATGTGGGAGCCTGTCTATCTGCCCTATCGCAGGGTCTGACGGGTTTCGAAAAACTCGACGGGGTGGCACTGGCCACCCCGTTTTTTTGTTCCCGGGCGCCGCAGGGCGCTATGGCCGGCGAACGCCGCACTATTTCGAGCCAGCCTCCGCTGGCAGGCGATGAATGGCACCCCGCTGAAACCCTTGCCATGCTATCTCGCCAGAAAAACGATTGGCGTAAGCCACAAAAGTGCGTAAAATCGCATACTCGATGCTTGTAGCAACGAATCCCGCCTAAAAAGCCAGTTTCATGCCCACCCCAAGCAGTAAAAGGTAACGAATGACGCCGAATGGCGCATCTCATGCCTTGAAAAAGTCTTGTGATGACTGAAAAGTGTCAATTATCCCTGTCAGTTATCAAAAAATTAAGGATACCCATGTTTTCCTTGGTCAAGCAAAGCGTCGCCGGGCTGCAAATTCTGTTTGTCGCCTTCGGTGCCATGGTTCTGGTGCCCCTGCTCACCGGATTGAACCCCTCCATGGCCCTGCTTGGTGCCGGTGTAGGCACCCTGCTGTTCCAGCTCTGCACCCGTCGCCAGGTGCCGATCTTCCTCGGCTCCAGCTTCGCCTTCATCGCCCCCATCATCTATGCCACCCAGACCTGGGGCCTGCCCTCCACCATGTTCGGCCTGTTTGCCGCCGGTTTCATGTACTTCATCCTGGCGGCCCTCATTCGCGTGCGTGGCATGGGCTTCGTGCACAAGCTGCTGCCCCCCGTGGTGATTGGCCCGGTGATCATGGTGATTGGCCTGTCGGTGGCCCAGGTGGCCTGCAACATGGCCATGGGCCGTGCCGGGGCCGAGCAGGTGGTGGTCCCTGCCACCGCGCTGACCCTGGCGGGGATCTCGCTCGCGGTGACCCTGATCGCGGCCGTGTTCTGCAAGGGCTGGATCAAGCTCATCCCCATCCTCTCCGGTGTCATCGCCGGTTATGTGGCCGCCGTGCTGATGGGTCAGGTAAGTTTCGAGGGCATGGTCAATGCCCCCTGGCTGGCGCTGCCCCACTTCGAGACCCCGGAGATCAACTGGGCCGCGGCCCTCTTCATGCTGCCGGTGGCCATCGCCCCCTGTATCGAGCACATAGGTGGCGTGCTGGCCATCGGCGGCGTGACCGGCAAGGACTACACCAAGGATCCTGGCCTGCACCGCACCCTGGCCGGTGACGGCATCGGTGTCTGCTTCGCCGGTTTCATCGGTGGTCCCCCCGTCACCACCTACGCCGAAGTGACCGGTGCCGTGATGATCACCCGCAACTTCAACCCGGTTACCATGACCTGGGCTGCGGTGTTTGCCATCATTCTGGCCTTCTTCGGCAAGTTCAACGCCCTGCTCACCTCCATCCCCATGCCGGTGATGGGCGGCATCATGCTGCTGCTGTTCGGATCCATCGCCGCCATCGGTCTCAAGACGCTAGTGGAATCCAAGGTGGATCTGGGGCTGGCCCGCAACATCGCCATCGTCGCCGTGACCCTGACAGTGGGTGTTGGCGCACTGGAGATGAAGATAGGTGACTTCGCCCTGGCCGGTGTCGGCCTGGCCTCGGTGGCCGCGATCCTGCTCAACCTCATCCTGCCCCAGCACTCCGAAGAGGGTGTCATGGAGTCGGCCAAGGACTGAGCGACGACCCGTCAGCCAGAGCTATGACAGGAGGCCACCCTTGGGTGGCCTCCTGCTTTTGTGGCCTCTCACCGCGAGCGCCTTGACCCATCGAGGGTCGGCCTGACGACTACAATCAGGGGCGTTGTTCACAGTCAAGGAGATGAAGATGAAGACGAGATGGATCCTGGCCCTGTGTGGGCTCATCTGGGGGGGCGCGGCCCAGGCCGGTGCGGTGCGCTACCAGGTCGACGGTCAGCCCTTCGAAGGTTATTACCTGGCCGCCGCCGACAAGCAGGCGCCCCTGGTGGTGCTGGTGCACGACTGGGACGGGTTGACGGACTACGAGGTCAAGCGGGCCGAGATGCTGGTGGCGCTCGGTTACAGCGTGTTCGCGGTGGACTTGTTCGGGGCAGGGGTCAGACCGACCGCCGTGGAAGAGAGGAAGAAGCTCACCGGGGCGCTTTATCAGGACAGGACCAGGATGCGCAAGCTGTTGCAGGCCGGGCTCGCCGAGGCGGGCAGGCAGGGCGGCCGGCTCGACAATGCGGTGGCGATGGGCTACTGCTTTGGCGGCGCCGCCGTGCTGGAGCTGGCCCGCAGCGGTGCGGATCTCAAGGGGATCGTCAGCGTCCACGGGGGGCTGGAGACCCCGGCCGGCCAGAACTACGAGCAGACCAGGGCCAGCCTGCTGATCCAGCATGGCAGCGCGGATCAGGCGGTGTCGCTCGGCCAGTTCGCGGCCCTCATCACCGAGCTGGAGAGCGCCGGCATCAGGCATGAGGCGACCAGCTACAGCGGCGCCCCCCATGCCTTCAGCGTCTTTGGCTCGGACAATTACCGCGCCGATGCCGATGCCAAGTCCTGGCGGCGCTTCACCGAGTTTCTCGGCGAGGTGACCAAGGGGTAGGGCAGCTTCAGGTGGCGCAGCGGGATCTTGCCACCAAAGCCCCGAGTGGCGGGGCCCCACTGCTTGCCGGGTCAGCAGAGGTTCAGTGGGGCTGGTTATACTGACGCGAAGAGGGGCTTGTATCTGGCCCGCGCCCCGGGGCACCGGACGGTGAATGCTGATAGCGGGTCGGATGGCCTCTGACCCGGTTCTGGAGCGGGAGGCCCCCTCAGCCCCCGCACATGAGACACGAAGGAGTAATGACATGCGTCTATGGACTCATATTCTGGCCGTTCTGCTGCTGGTTGGCTGTGCCAAGGGGGATACCCCCGCCGAGCAACGCAACCACATTCAACAGATGCGCCAGCAGACCCTCTCCACCCTGTATGGGCAGGATGGGGGCACCAGACAGGAGGTGGCAAGATCCAAGGGTTATGCCGTCTTCACCAATGTGAACAACAACCTGCTGGTACTGAGCGCCGGCAGTGGCTATGGGGTGCTCCGTGACAACCGCACCGGTCGCGACACCTACATGAAGATGGCGACCGCCGGCATGGGGATCGGCATGGGGATCAAGAAATTCCAGGCCGTGATCATCTTCAACGATGCCGCCGCCCTGGACAGATTCATCACCACAGGCTTCGATGCCAGCGCCCAGGCGGATCTGGCCGCCAAGTCGGCGGACGATGGCAAGGTGGTGGTCAGCGAGGCGGCCAATGCCGACTTCCAGAAGGTGAAGATGTACCAGCTCACCGAGCAGGGGCTGGCGGCGCAGGCCACCATGCAGGGCTACAAGTACTGGCCGGACGATGAACTCAACGGCAGCAGATAAGGCCCAGACACAAGTGTTCACTGCGCGGCGCTCATCAGGGCGCCGCGCGCATTTCTGCGGCTTCAGGCCCGCCAGGCGGGCTTGTCCAGCCTCAGCACCCTCACCCACATGGCCCCTTCCCCCACATGTTGGCGGGACGAGAGGCTGAGCTCCCCCGTCTGCGCCGCGATGCGGTGCACGGCCAGGCTCTGGGACTTCTGCCCGGTGGCGATCAGATAGTGGCCGCTGTGGTCGATGGCAAAACCACGGGGGCAGGCTTCGGTCGGGAAGTGGCCCAGCAGGGTCAGGGCGCCGTCTCCCTGGTCGATCCCGAACAGGCTGAGCAGGCTGCTGGCCCGCTCGCTGGTGTAGAGAAAGCGCCCATCCGGGGTCAGGTGGATGTCGGCCCCCCAGCGCTCTCCCTGATAACCCTCGGGCAGCATGTCCAGGCTCTCCCGCGCGCCGATGCGACCATCCGCCTCCCTGTGGTAGCGGCTGAGGGTGGCATCGAGCTCATTGAGGCAGTAGAGATCGCCGTTGGTGGGGTGCAGCGCCAGATGGCGGGGCCCGGCGCCGGGGGCCGTGTGGATGTCGCCGAGGGGATGGGGGCTCAGCTGACCATCCTCTCCCAGGGTGAAGCGGCGGATGAGGTCCTCCTTGAGGCAGGCGACCAGCAGCTCCTGGTGACCCTGACTGGTTGTCAGCAGGGTCACCGAGTGGGCGGCCATCAGCCGGTCGATGCGCTGGTGGGGCGCCAGCACCCGACCTGCGTCATCCATGGGCGAGACGCTGACATGGTCGAAGGCGTAGGAGGCGGCAAAGAAGAGGCGCCCTGTTCCATCGGTGCAGGTGTGGGAGGCGCTGCCATCGAGCGGCGCCGAGCAGGGCGTACCGAGCCGGCCATCCGCGGCTATGGGGTAGCTCAGCACTCGAAAATCGGGGCGCACCCCCGCATAGAGCCAGCGCTGGTCCGGGCTGATGACCAGGGGCTGCACCTCGCCGCCGGTCTGGACTTCCTGCAGCGGGACCAGCTCGCCGTCCTCGAGTCGAAACACATGGATCAACCCGCTCACCGGGTTGGCGACATAAACGACTTGCTGCATTGTGATCTCCTTCATGCTCTGGCGCTCATCATCGGATGATTGCTCCAGGCCAGGCAAGTAGTTGTGCAGGGTATCGTCGTAATTGGCCAGCCCTGTCTTTGTTGTTGTACGGGTTATTTTTCCAGGCTCAGCAGGTAGTTGCGCAGATTGACGCCGCGATAGACCAGCCCTGTCTTTGTTGTTGCACGGGTTATTTTTCCAGGCTCAGCAGGTAATTGCGCAGGTTGACGCCGCGATTGGCCAGCCCCAGCTTGATGCGCACGCTGTTGCGATGATTCTCCACCGTTTTGCGCGCCACATTGAGGGCGCTGGCGATCTCCTGGCTGGACATGCCACTGCGGATGAACTCGGCCACCTGCATCTCCGAGGGGGTCAGCACCTCCAGCAGGCGTTGGTTGCCGTCGGCCTGCAGGCTCTTCTCCATGCTGGCGCGGATCAGCTCCAGGCACATCTTGAGGGCCGGATCTTGAATTTGGGTAAGCTTTTGCTCCACTTCGGGCAGGTGGCGGGCTATCAGCTGCTGATGCTGCTCACCGGGCGCCGCCCCCTGGCTGTCGCTGAGTGCGGCCAGGGAGTGAGCGAGTTCGTTGATGAGCCGGTGATCCTGCTCTATGCCTGAGGCGTCCTGGCTCTCGCTCGGCTTGATCTGCAGGCACCAGATGCGGGTGCCGTCCGGTCCGTCATGGGCGAAGAGCTCGAAGGCAAGGTTGAGGATCTCGAAATGCAAGGTGGGCAGGTTGCCCCGGATCCGCTGGCGTATGGCCTTCAGGTAGTCGGGACCTACCAGGAACACCAGATCGTCTAGCCGATTGAGGGTCAGGGTATCCACCGGATAGCTGGATGCCACCACCTGCTCCTGCTCATCGAAGCTGATGAAATAGATGTCATTGCGCGCCAGCAGTTGATGGCAGAGCCCCTGCTCGACGATAGGGATCAGCTTGTTACTCATGTTCCTTCCAGTTCTGCATCTCGTGATAAGTCCCCGTATTTCGCCTTCATTCATCCCTGTTGTTGTGTTCGGCTCACCCAGTGAATACCCAGATGCTCAGATTTTTCCTGTCATTAATTAACAAAAATTGAACATCCTGTGAGCTGCGTCGCAAAAACATCGCGCTCTTTAGTGAGGTACATCTCATTACAGGCTATAAAACACCTAGATAATGCCTATCGACCACTCAATGGATATAGGGAGAATACCATGTTGGCAAAACGCTCACACTTTTTACTGGCGGCATTGACCGCCGCCATGCTGCTCGGCAACGGGGCCCAGGCCGCCGAGGCGACCACGACCCTGGGTCCCAATGGCGAACAACCAACCCCTTATACCCAGGTAACACTCACTACTGCCCAGCAAGACAGGGTCAAGGCCCAGCATTACACGGCCGCCATCCTGATGCACACCACCTCCGACTGGTCGAGTGCCCTCATCAAGGGTGCCAAAGACAGATTTCATGACTTGAACGTCAAAGTGGTGGCGGTGACCGATGCCGAATTCAATGCCAACAAGCAGAGGACGGACGTGGAAACCGTGATGGCCATGGCTCCCGACATCATTCTTACCCTGGTGGTCGACCCTGTCTCCGGCGCCGCGGCCTTTCGCCCCGCGGTCCAGCAAGGCAGCAAGCTGGTGCTGATCAGCAACCTGCCAACGGGATTTGAATATGGCAAGGATTACGCCGGCATCGTCACCGACGACCTGTTCGAGATGGGGGGGCTGGCTGCCGACATGCTGGCCAAGACGGTGGGTGAGCAGGGAAAGATAGGCTTCATCTACCACGAGGCCAATTACTACGTCACCAATCAGCGGGATCAGGCGGTGTTGACCAACCTGGCCAAGCACCACCCGGGCGTCCAGATCCTCGCCAAGCAGGGCATTGCCAACGCCAATGATGGTGAGGTGGTTGCTTCGGCTCTCATCACCCAGCACCCGGACATCCAGGCCATCTATGCCCCCTGGGATTCCATCGCCGAAGGGGTGGTTGCCGCGACGCGGGCCGCCGGACGCAGTGACATCAAGGTGATCACCATGGACCTGGGCGCCGCCAATGCCCTGGACATGGCCAAGGGCCGCAACGTGGCCGGCATAGTGACGGATTTACCTTATGACCTCGGCCAGACCCTGGCCACCATGGGGGCCCTGGCCAAGCTGGGAGAACAGACCCCTCCCTTCGTCACCGTCTCCGCCGATGCGGTGACCCGCGACAACCTGGCCGATGCCTGGCAACAGGCGCTGCGTCGGGATCCTCCGGCCGCCGTTACCAAGGCACTCAGTCAATAAGCGTACGGGTAGCCGCCTCGCAGGCGGCTACCCGTTCCATCTCACGGAAGGAGTCATCACATGGAGCTGTACGCCATAGAGGCGAGTGGTATCAAGAAGGGGTTTGACGGCATCCCCGTGCTCAAGGATGTGTCGTTTCGTCTCAAGCGAGGCGAGGTGCATGCCATCGTCGGTCAGAACGGGGCGGGCAAGTCCACCCTGGTCAAGCTGCTCAACGGCTTTCATGGTCGGGATGGTGGCGAGGTGCTGTTGTTTGGCAAACCCTGCCGCTTCACCACCCCCAAAGAGGCGCAGGCCGAGGGGATCGCCATGGTGTATCAGGATCTCAGCCTGGTGCCGACCCTGTCGGTGGCCGACAACATCTTCCTGTCTGGCGGCGGCGAGAGCGGGGCGATCATCTCCAACCGGGACAGGGTCAGGCGTGCCGCCCCCCTGCTCGCCATGCTGGGTGTCGATCTGGATCCGGACTGCGAGGTGGGGCGGCTGAGCGTTGGTCAGCAGCAGTTCGTCGAGATAGCCAAGGCCCTGGCCCAGAATGCCCGCATCCTGGTGCTCGACGAGCCGACCGCCTCGCTCTCCAACAATGAGATCAACGAACTGTTCAAGGTGATCGCCACCCTCAAGGGGCAGGGGATGTCGATCATCTACATCACCCACTATCTCAGCGACATCATGCGGGTCTGCGACGCCGTGACCGTGCTGCGTGACGGCCATACGGTGCTCGCCACCCACACGGCCAACACCAGCGTCGAGGCACTGGTCGAGGCCATGCTCGGCAGCAAGGGCGACACCAGCCTGAGCTGGTCACGCCCTGGGTCTGCCGTGGATGGCGTGCCTCTGCTCGAGCTGGAGGGCGTCTCGAATGCACAGCTGCACGACATCTCCCTCAGGGTGATGCCGGGCCAAGTCGTGGGATTGGCGGGTCTGCTGGGCAGTGGCCGTACCGAGATCCTTGAGGCCATCTATGGCCTGACACCCATCCAGGCGGGCGAGATCCGCATCGATGGCGAGCCGGTGCGGATCCGCTCACCCAGGCAGGCCATCTCGCTTGGCATCAACATGGTACCGGAGGAGCGGCGCAGCCAGGGCTTGGTGCTCGATTTCTCGGTGGCCGACAACATGTTGATGGCCGCCTATGACCGGCTCACCCAGGGATTGGGTCTGGACAAGCCCAAGGGAGACGCCATGGTGCGGGCCCAGATCAAGAGCCTGGGGGTCAAGACCAGCGGTCCCGAGCAGTCGGTGCGTTTTCTCTCCGGCGGCAACCAGCAGAAGGTGGTGATCGGCAAGTGCCTTTCTACCAAGGCCAAGGTGTTGCTGCTCGACGATCCCACCTTCGGCATCGATATCCATGCCAAGTACGAAATCATGAAGATAGTGGACAGCTATGTCGCCGCCGGTAACGGGGCCATCTTCGTGTCGAGTGAATATGCCGAGGTCGCCAGCTTCTGTGACCTCATCTATGTGGTGAACAAGGGGCGGATCGTCGCCTGCCTGGAAGGGCGACGGATGAATGAAGAGACGCTGCTGGCGGCGGTTCAATAACAAGCAAGGAGTCAAGGATGAAAGATTTAACCCTGCCGGCGCCCAAGGGCAGCCGCATCAACTGGCGCGACTACATCATCTACATGGTGTTCGTGGGCATCTTCGTGTTCTTTTCCGTGGTATTGCATGACAAGGGCTTCCTGAGCGCCGTCAACCTGATGAACATCGCGCGTCAGACCGCCACCATCGCCATCATGGCGGTGGGCATGACCTTCGTGCTGAGTGCCGCCGAGATAGATCTCTCGTTCGGCGCCACGGTCGCACTCAGTGCCATAGTCGCGGCGCTGACCCTGCAGGAGACGGACAGCATTCTGCTGGCGGTCTCGGCGTCGCTCCTGGTGGGCACCATGATAGGGGCCATCAACGGCCTGTTCGTGACCCAGGTCGGCATTCCCTCCTTCCTGGTGACCCTGGGTACCACCGGCATCATCACCGGCATCGCTCGCTGGTCCACCTCGCTGCAATCCATCCCCATCGACAACGACCTCTATGTGTTCATCTTTGGCTCGGGTGACATAGGGCCCATCTCGGTGCTCTTTATCTGGACCATTCTGGTGACGGTGGCAGGCGCCTTCGTGCTGCGCAACACCCGCTTCGGCAAGCAGGTGCTGGCTACCGGAGGCAACAAGATCTCCGCCATGTATTCGGGCATCAACATCAACCGCATCAAGCTCTACGTGCTGATGCTCAACGGTTTTCTCGCCGCCCTCGCGGGCATCCTCTACTCGGGGCGGCTGCAAAGCGCCCGCTACACCCTGGGGGAGAGCGATCTCATGCTGGTGATTGCCGCCGTCATCATAGGGGGGACCAATCTGTTTGGTGGTAAGGGCATGGTGGTGGGATCCGTCATCGGCGCCCTCATCATGGGCATGGTCAACAATGGCCTGATCCTGATGGGGCTGAACGTGGATCAGCAACTGATCCTGCGCGGCATCATCGTCATCGTCGCCGTCACCTTCACCATGGGGCAGCTCAAGCAGCTGCGAAAAAAATAAATTTATTATCAGATACTTAAGGAAGAGATCATGAAGATGGATCCCAAGGTGGCGAGCATCATCTCCGGCTGGAGCCTGAAAGAGAAGGTGGGTCAGTTGTTCATCCTGGCCTTCCCGGGCAAGTCCGCCGAGCAGGCGCGCACCATGATAGTCGAGTACAACCTGGGAGGCTGTTACCTGAGCCAGGACAACGGCGATACCTTCGCCGAGGCCCAGCAATTGACTCGGGAGCTGGCCAGCATAGGTGCCGAGCAGGGTCGCCTACCGCTGCTGCTCGGAGTGGATCAGGAGGGGGCCTGGGGTGTACTGGTGGGGGAGTCCACCACTGGGCCCGGCAATCTGGCTCTCGGTGTGGCCGAGACCGGGCAGGGTACCGAAGCCATGTACAAAACCATGGCCGAGGAGATGCGCCTTGCCGGTTTCAACTGCATTCTGGGGCCCTGCTGCGACGTGAACTTCAATCCCAGCTCCCCCATCATCGACAGCCGCTCCTTCGGGGACAGGCCTGCCAAGGTGGCGTTGCACGCGGCGGCGGCGGTGCGCGGTCTGCACCGGGGGGGTATCTGTGGCAGCGGCAAGCACTTCCCCGGGCACGGCGACACCCAGGGTGACACCCACAGGGAGATCCCCAGGGTCGACAAGTCCCTCAGCGAGTTGCGCGAGCAGGATCTACGGCCCTTCCAGGCCGCCATCGATACCGGGGTGGATCTCATCATGACCAGCCACATCCTCTATCCGCAGCTCGACAGTCAGCACCCGGCCACACTCTCATCGATCATCTTGCAGGATCTGCTGCGCACCGAGATGGGCTTCGAGGGCATCATCATCTCCGACAGCATGAACATGGGGGCCATCGTTCATCACTACTCCCCCGCCACGGCGGCAGTGCTGGCGCTCAAGGCGGGCATCAACATGATCATGCTCTCCGAGGAGCACTACGATCACAGCGACTCCTACCTCGACAAGCAGTTCGCCATGATCCACGGCATCATGGCCGCGGTGGCGGCGGGGGATCTGGACGAGGCAGTGATCGATGCCGCCCTGGCTCGCATCCTTGCCTTCAAGCTCGCCAAGCTGGTGCCCATGGCGCTCTATCAACCCACCGACATGGCGGCAAACCAGCAGGTGGCCAACCGCTGTGCCAACCAGGCGCTCACCTGGCTACGCCAGGTGCCCGAGTTGGGCGAGGGGCCCTTCTATGTGCTCAACGCCACACCGGCGACCAGCTATCACAACCTCACCAATCCCCGTGGCATAGGCCCCAACCAGCGTGAACCTGCCTTTGATCACTTCCTTGCGGCTCTGGACCAGGGCGCTCGACGGGTGCTGTCCGTGACGCCCGAGCAGCTGGCAACCGTCGGCGACGACTGGCTGCTGGTGGTGACCGAGCACCATCCTCTGCCCGGAGAAGACTTCGCCCAAGGGGAGGCCCAGGCCTTGGTCCGCCGGCTGAGCCGCGAGGTCGAGAAACTGATAGTGGTGGCACTGCGCAGCCCTTATGACCTGCTCGGTTATCCGGATGTGCGCTACTACCTGTGCAGCCACTCGGCCCGCCCCGAGAGCGCTCGCGCCGCCGCAAAAGTGTTGAATGGCACCCTGGCGACCCAGCACAGCCGGGCGGTGAGTCTGGTCAGTTAACTTTTGTTTTTCCCGCCATCCCGGATGGCGGGGGATTTCTCCTAGGAGTCTGTTGTTGGGAGCCTGCATGGGCAATTGCCCGGTGATTAATGGACTAATTAGAGGGTTCAGGCTTTGAAAAGCACCATGAAAATAGTGTCGGCAACCGTGTTGCTCGCGTTGGCTGTCCCCGCTCTGGCGGCCAAGGGGGGCACTCAGGACTTCCTGGATGCGCTGCGCAACTTTGAATCCGGTATCAATCCGGCACTGGCAGATTTTTATCTGCAAAACCTCGACAACCCTGTCTACACCTATGCCCAGGTGACGGCGCCGGGTCGTCTGGTACGGGACTGTTCGACCGGCAGCATGTTGTCCGAGCCGACCACCATCAGTGGCTTCTTCAACAAGTTGGGGGTGGGAAACATCTATAATTCCGCCACCCCGACCGATGCGACCATGTTCCGGAAGATGCAATACAACTCCTTGAACGCTTGGGGTTTTATCGGTTATCAGCTGGGTGAGGCGGTGCTGATCGATGCCGGTTACTACAGCCCGAAACAGGTGACTGTCGATGGCAAGGAGTACGACAGCTTCTACATGTTCGTGCCGGACTCCACCTGGGCGGGTTGCAAGACCGAGGCCCTGGCCGAGATCGAGGGCTCGGGCGGCAACAAGGTCTATGTGACCGATGTCAACCGCTGGCAGGGAACCTTCGTCGGCAAGAATGGGGTCAACTCCCTGGCGGACTTGCGCCTGCCGGAGAAGCAGGAGCTGGTGATGCGCGACGCCATGCATTTCAACTATCAGGTGATAAGCAAGCTGCTCAAGGACGCCAACATGACCTGGGCCCAGGCCCTGGCCAAGAGCTGGCCCGATAAGGATGACAACGGTCAGCCAATTCAGGTCCGTGCCACCATGTCAGGCATACTGGCGGCGGCACACCTGCGTGGCGCCTGGGGGGTCGGCGCCCTGCTGACCAAGGATCAGATCACCTGTGATGAGCTCGGGACCTGCATCACCAAGTACGTCTACAAGTTTGGTGACTACAACAGCCTGTTTGACACCCCGGGTGACAGCATCACCCAGGGCTCACCTTATGATGAGGTGCTGACGGCCGGTTGGGGCAATGACATTGTCATCACTGGTGGTGGCAAGGATCAGATCCTGCTCAACGAGCAGACGAACGGCCTGACCACGGTCAATGACTTCACCCCAGGCAATGATCTCATCGTGCTGCGTGGCTGGAACATGGCGGATCCCCTGGCGGATCTGGTGATTGGTGATGTCGCCGATGGCGCCGAGTTGCAGTTTGCCGGTCAGCGCGTCCTGCTCAAGGGGGTCAGCGCGGCGTCGGTGCAGGCCAATCCGGCTGCCGTCATCACCAAATCCGATATCTACACCCTGGCCTGGAACTCGGGCAAGCAGGTGGTCCAGGGCTTCGATCCTGCGGTCGACAAGATTGCGGGCAGCGCCGGCATCGGCTTCAAACACCTGAAGGCTTATGAGACGGCCACCTCCGTGGTGATAGGCCCGCAGGCGGAGGATGGCGGCATCTACTCCTCCTATGAGCTGGTGGGGTTGACCCTCAAGGATATCAGGCCCGAGATGTTCACCAATGTCACCGGCAGTTACGATCGCCTCGGCTATATAGTGCCGCTTAGCTCGCTGAACTGGGGTTGGAACATGACGCTGGTCGTCAGTCGCTTCGATCCTGCCAAGACGGTCATCACCACCCCGAGCAACCAGCCGGTGCCTTTCTCTGGCATCAAGCTGAGCCAGGAGGGGAGCGACGTGGTCATCAGCCTGGTTGAACCCTATGCCAAGGGGGATGCCAAGCAGATAGTGCTGAAGAACACGGCGGTGAATACCCTCAGTGCGACCAACTTCGCCGGTTTTAGCGGCAGCTACAGCGAAGCCACCATCGACATTCCCGTCTTCTTCGACATCAGCGTGAACGTCGGGGTCGGCGGCACTCTGTCACCGGCGCCGGTGAACGGTGTGCTGAAGGCCAAGGGGGGAACCAGCTTCACCGTCACCCTGTTGCCCAATACCGGTTACAAGGTGAAATCCCTCACCGTCGATGGTGTGGCGCAGGCTGTGGCTGGTAGCTACACCTTCACCGCCGTGAATGGTACCCATAGCCTGTCGGTCAGCTTCGAGCAGGGCAGCAGTTGCCCGGCAAGCTGGGCCACCGGGTCTGTGTATACCACGGGCAACCAGGTGACCTACAACGGCAATATCTATGAGGCCAAGTGGTGGAACAGTGGCAATGTGCCGAGCGCAGGGGACCCCTGGAAGCTGATCGGTGCCTGCAGCTAAACGCCCTTTATGCGCGCCGGGTGATAGCTGTCACCTAACAACTCAGGCCCCACTTCGGGGCCTGTGTTTCTTGATGGGCTCATGTGCGCAGTGTCAGGGCCGGCTCAGGATCTCCTGGATTACGGGCACCACTGAGAGGGCCAGCAGGGCTGCCATGGCATGGTTGAACCGGCGGCGGGCGAGGGCATGGGTCAGCCAGCGCTTGAGCAGGGTGCCGCACAGGAGCCAGAGCCCGACGCAGGGGAAAGAGACGATGAAGAAGGTCAGGGCTATGGTCAGGTTCTGCTGATGGAAGTCGGCCCCCGCGCTGGTGAAGGCGGCGATGGCGCCGGTGGCGACCACTCAGGCCTTGGCATTGACCCATTGGAACAGGGCGCCCTTGAGGAACCCCAGGGGGCGGGCAGAGGCGTCTCCCGTCACCTCGTCGGCGGAGCGGGCAATCAGCCAGGCGAGATAGAGCAGATAGAGGGTGCCGACACACTTGATGACGAAGTGCAGGCTGGGGAAGAGGGTAAACAGCTGGCCAAAACCAAGCCCCACCAGCAACAGCATCAGGGTGAAGCCGACGCAGATCCCCATGAGCAGCGGCAGGCTGCGCCTGATCCCGAAGTTGGCGCCGGCGCTCATCACCATGATGTTGTTCGGTCCCGGGGTGACCGATGCCGAGATGGCAAAGAGCACCACGGCGTAGAGATAGTCCATGAGAGCCTCGTGGGTGACATTCCGTTGTCTTCCCTATATTGGGGGACTGCCCCCGCTTTCAAGGTGCGGGAAGGGCAGAAAAAAACAGGCCCCATGACGGGGCCTGTGCAAGCGGGCGGGATCAGACGGGGTGGTTCCCCGCCGGCGGCAGGGCCGGGCGGGATTCCACCTTCTGCTCGTCTCCCTGCATGTTCTTGATGTAGACATCCATCTGGTTGAACGCGATCTCGATGCCATGCTCACGGAACAGCACGTCGATGCGGCGGTTCAGCTCGTCGATGGCCGGGTTGCGATCCCCGAGCTCGCTGACGAAGAAGCGCAGCTCGTGATCCAGAGTGCTGGGGCCGAAGGTGAGGAAGTAGACGATGGGCGCCGGCTCCTTCAACACACGGCTGTTCTCCGTGGCAGCCTGCATCAGCAGGGTGCGGGTCAGCTCCAGATCCGAACCATAGGCCACCCCGACCCGGGCGATGACCCGGGTGACGGTATCGGACAGGGACCAGTTGATCAGCCGCTCTATCATCAGCTGCTGGTTCGGGATGATCACCTCCTTGCGGTCGAAGTCGGTGAGGGTGGTCGAGCGGATGCGGATCTTGTTGACCGTGCCCGAGATGGTGCCGATGGTGACCGTGTCCCCGATCCGTACCGGACGCTCGAACAGTATGATGATGCCCGAGATGAAGTTGGAGACGATCTGCTGCATGCCAAAACCGATACCGACCGAGAGACCGGCGGCCAGCCACTGCAGCTTCTCCCACTGGACCCCCAGCATGGCCAGCGCGGTGAGCGAGCCCATCCCGATCAGCACATAGTTGAGCATGGTGGTGAAGGCGTAGGCGGTGCCCTGGGCGAGGCGCAGCTTGGAGAGCACCAGCACCTCCAGCAGGCCTGGCAGGTTGCGAGCCAGCGACAGGGCCGCCCCGAACAGGAAGAGGCCGGTCAGCACGTCGCTCAGGCTGATGGGATAGAGCACGGCATTGGCACCCGTGCCCTCGCTCTTGTGCCACAGCACCACGCTGTCGAGGTAGGTGAAGACAGCGACCAGATCGGACCAGAGCCAGTAGAAGGCGACGCCGAACACCAGCAGCAGCATGATGCGGGTCAGGCGCAGGGACTGCTGGCTGACCTCTTCCAGATCCATGGGCTGCTCTTCGATGGCCTCGCCCCCTTCCGCATCTTCCGAAGGCTTGTGCTCGCGCTTGGCGACGGCGCGGCGGTAGGCCAGACGGCGGGCCGCCAGCTCCAGACCACGCAGGGCGGTGCGATAGACCAGGCTCCAGATGATGATGAGGTAGAAGGATTCGATCAGGCGACCGGTCAGCTTCAGGGCGGTGTAGTAGTAGCCGAGCGCCGCCAGCACCATCAGGGCCACCGGCGCCAGCGCCAGGGCGACGGCCGTCATGGTCTGCAGCATGCTGGCCTCGCCCTTGATGCGGGCGCGGGAGATGGGCAGCACCAGGTAGGCGGTCAGCCCCAGCAGCAGCATGGTCAGCGCCTGGCCGATGACGTCGTTGCCCAGCGATGAGGGCTCCACCACCGCCTTGGTCGAGAGCATGATGAGGGGCAGCAGGGGTAGCCAGAGGTAACGCATGCTGTTGCGCTTGGCCTGCAGCTCGTCCCGCGGGATGCGGAAGTGGCTCTCGCCGATGCCGCCAGGGCGCATCACCGACAGGTAGACGCTGAACACCAGGTAGCCCAGTGCCAGGTTCAGGGTGATCTGGAAGATGAGGCGCGGGCTCAGCAGGCCGCAATAGGCCAGCAGCAGGCCGGCGGCCAGGATGAAGAGGGTTCCCGGCAGGCGCTGCAATACGGTGTAGAGCAGGGCGCGGGGGGTGTGCCACTGGCTGTCCTGGCGGAAGCGGCCGAGATCCTTGGCGATCCGCTGCTGGCGCTTGACCAGGGTCGGGCGTTTCCACAGCAGCAGGCCACCCACCAGCAGCAGCGGCAGTGCCAGCAGGGAGACCGCCAGCAGCATGTCGCCCCAGCCTTGCCAGTCCGGCTTGAGCACCCAGTCGGAGGCCTGCTTGTAGGCATGGCCCGGCCAGTTGATGAACCACTTGCCATCGATGGGCTTGTTGCTGCTGACCCAGAAGATGTGCTGTTGCAGGGTGAATTCGATGGAGGCATAGATGCGCGTCAGCTGCTGCTGGGTGAGCTGCAGGCTGATGGCGTTGGTCAACTGGGCATCCATCTGGCGGTTGAGCTGATCCAGCAGACTGATGCGGGTGTCGATCAGCTTGACCAGGTTCGCCTTGTCCTCTTCGCTGACGGTCTCCCTGCTGTTGGCGATCAGGTTGTCCAGATACTGGCCCTTCTGGAACAGCTGATCCCGTTGCTGGCTCAGTTCAAACTGGGCCAGGTGCAGGTCGGCGATCTGCTCTTCCAGGTTCTTCACCAGGGTGGAGGGGGCGGCCTCCAGCTGCTGGTAGAGCTGATAGAGGATGCGTGACAGCAGCAGGTTGCCCTTGAGCATCTGCACCTGTTCGTTCAGGTTGCGCTCGGTCTGGGTGCCGCGCTCCAGCCAGCTCTTGGCCTGCAGGTTTTTCTGGGCGAGCAGGTTGAGGTTGGTGGTGGCGCTGATGAGCTGCTGGCTGAGCTGGTGGTTGATCTCCTGCTCTTTTTGCACCAGGGGGTTGCTCGGGGTGGCGACCAGCTCGCCGGTCTGCTCGGCGGCCTTCTCGGTGTCGCCGAGGCGCTTGGCGCTGCTCTGCTCCTGCAGGGCCTGCAGTTTTTGCTCCTCATGGGCGAGGCGCGCACTCTGGTAGTCGCGCTGCTTGACCGCCAGATCCTGCATGCTGGTGCGGTTGTCCAGATCCTTTTGCAGGTTGGCCAGTTGCAGGTCCAGCAAGGCCAGCTCGGTGTTGAGCTTCATCTTCTCGGCGCTGCTCACGCCATCCCCGGAGTTCAGGCGAGTGCGGATCTCCTGGCTGCGTTGATAGGCGCGGCTCATGTTGGCCTGGGCCCGCTCCGGCAGGGTTTGCAGGCTGGTGATCTGGCTGCCTATGGTGCCGAGGGCCTCCTGGGCATCCTGCATGTTGGCCAGCACTTCCGGCTGACGGCTCTCCAGCTCCGCCAGGCTCATGCTGGCGTATTCACTCTTGAGCTGCTCAGGACCCTTGTCCTGGGCCAGGGAGTCTATCTTGGCGCCTATCTCTTTCATTTCGCCGGGCAGGGAGCGTACCCGCTGTGTCAGCGCCTTGGCCTTGGCCTGCTCCTTCTCGATGCTGTCGAGCAGGCCTAAGGTATCGGTGAGCAACTTCTGATCCGCCTGCTGGCTGACGGTCAGGGTCTCTGATTTGCCGAGGGCATCGAGCGCCCGCTGTACTGTGGCGCGCTGGGGCAGATCCTGCGCCATGGCTTGGGGGGCGCAGAGGCTGATGAGTAAACAGAGCAGCGGCAACAGGGTGGCCGAGGCTCTTCTGAACTGTATTGAGGGCATAAAACGTCCGGGTGATTATGCGAGATTCGGGAGGTTTCCCACTGGGGGAAATCCGCGTGGATTCTAGCACCGGCGCGAGAGAGGCAGCAGGGGGGAGAGATAAAAAAAACGGCGCCCCAAGGCGCCGTTTTCAATGGTTCAGGACTGATTACAGTACGTGAACGGAGGCGGTGTTGGTGGTACCGCTCGGTACCAGGGCACCGGAGACCATGACGACCACGTCACCCTTCAGGCCCATGCCGCTTTGCAGTGCCGCTTCCTTGCCGATGCGATAGAAATCGTCGGTGGAGGCGATGCTGTCAACAACGTGAGCAACCACACCCTTGGTCAGGACCAGCTGGGCAGCAGTTTTCTTGTTGGTGGTGATGGCCAGGATCCAGGCTTTCGGGAAGTACTTGCGAATGGCCTTGGCAGACTTGCCGCCTTCGGTGGCAACCACGATCAGCGGGGCGTCCAGCTTCTCGGAGGTCTCTACGGCACCTTTACAAACGGCTTCGGTGATGCGCAGCTTGTTGCTGTCGTTGGCAGCAGACAGGTTGGACGGCATCACGGCGTCGGTACGCTCGCAGATGGTGGCCATGATGGTCACGGCTTCCAGCGGGTACTTGCCCTTGGCGGATTCGCCAGACAGCATGACGGCGTCGGTACCATCCAGGATGGCGTTTGCCACGTCACCGGCTTCGGCGCGGGTCGGACGCGGGTTCTTGATCATGGAGTCCAGCATCTGGGTGGCGGTGATGACCACTTTACGTGCCTTGTTGCACTTGGTGATGATCATCTTCTGGGCGAAGATCACTTCTTCAACCGGAATTTCCACACCCATGTCGCCACGAGCAACCATGATGCCGTCGGAGACAGCCAGGATGTCGTCGAAGTTGTCCAGGCCTTCCTGGTTTTCGATCTTGGAGATGATCTGGATGTTCTCGCCACCGTGGGCCTTCAGGTGCTCACGGATTTCCAGCACGTCTTCTTTCTTGCGGATGAAGGAGGCGGCAACGAAGTCCACGCCCTGCTCGCAGCCGAAGATGAGGTCACGCTTGTCTTTCTCGGCCAGGGCCGGCAGCTTGATGGAGACGCCCGGCAGGTTGACGCCCTTGTTCTCGCCCAGATCACCGTTGTTCAGCACCTTGCAGATGACTTCGCGCTCGGTGATTTCGATGACGTCCAGACCGATCAGGCCGTCGTCAACCAGGATGCGGTTGCCGACGCGCAGGTCGTTGGCGAAGCCGGCGTAGGTCACGGCGACTTTGTCTTTGTTGCCAACCACGGTCTGGTCGGTGGTGAAGGTGAAGGTCTGGCCGGCGACCAGAGAGACATCGTTGCCACCTTCCAGCTTCATGGTACGGATTTCCGGACCCTTGGTATCCAGCAGGATGGCTGCGTGCTTGCCGGTCTCGGCCATCACTTCACGCAGGTTGCGGATACGGGTGCCGTGCTCTTCGTAATCACCGTGAGAGAAGTTCAGGCGCATGACGTTCATGCCGGCGTCGAGCATCTTGCCGAGCATTTCTTTGGATTCGGTCTTGGGACCTATGGTGCAGACGATTTTGGTCTTTTTCATGTCAGTCTTCATGGTTAAGGAGTTTCCGCCGTGCAATATACACCAGTTTTTGGATACTTTTTATGATCCAGAAACAACGTTTTGAGCTAAAAACGCCTCAATTTGAAAGATAACGTTTTCGCTCACAGCTGATTTTAGGGGCTAAAATAATTGATTTTCCGCGAGTGAGGCCATTTGGTTCCCATTTTTCGCCCCCGTCGATGACCCGATCCCATGTAGTTAAATGACAAACAAGGGATGAGAGTGCCGGCGACGGGTCAGGGCCCCTTTCCCCCTTTGGCCGTCACCCAGTGTAGTCATTGGGGCGCCACAACGCAGGATGGGCGTCAGCGTCCGACCAGGCGCGTCGCCCGGGCAGGCGGCGCGCCTGTTGCGCAGGCTTAGCCGAAGAACCAGTAACCGCGGTTGATGAGACGGGTCAGCAGCTGCAGGAAACCGGCCTGATCGGCGAGTTCCACCATGTCGGCCTGGGTGATGATGTCCTTGTCGCACAAGAGCGAAATGGCGGCCGCATCCTCGCTCGGCAGGGTCCAGGCCTCGCCGTCGATGTAGCAGCTACGGCTCTCGCCGCTGAACCAGACGGAGCGCAGGCCCGGCACCTTGATGGCGGGCTCGCCCTGGGTCAGCAGGTCGGCCACTTCCTCGGCGCTGTAGTCAGGCTCCATGGGGCTCACGTCCAGATCGTGCTTGGCCTCGGAGATCATGGTGCCGAACCACTCCTTGAACAGGGTCTCGTCATCCAGGGCCTGTTGCATCAGCTCCCGCAGGCGGTGCAGTTCATGGGGCTGGATCTCGCCGTGACGGGCGCGGGGCTTGAGGTCCGGGTCGCCGTAACGCTCGGTGCGCAGATCGTTGTCGATCAGGTGATCGGCAAAGGAGGAGATAAGTGCTTTGGCATCCGGTGCCCGGAAGCCCACGGAGAAGTTCAGGGAGGGCTCGATGGCGTAGCCCTCGTGGGGGAATCCGGGCGGGATGTAGAGGATGTCGCCCGGCTCCATGATGGCGTCGATGATCGCCTCGAACGGCTCGCAGTGCAGCAGGGCGGCGTGGGCGGCAAACTCCTCGAGGGGCTTGGCATCGCCGACCCGCCAGTGACGCTTGCCCTGGCCCTGGGTGATGAAGACGTCGTAGTTGTCGATGTGGGGGCCGACGCCGCCATGGGGGGTGGAGAAGCTCACCATCACATCGTCAAAGCGCCAGCCCGGGATGAACTGGAACGGCAGCGCCAGCTCGTGCACCTCGGGGGCCCAGTGGTTGCAGGCCTGTACCAGCACTGTCCAGTTCTCTTCCCCCAGGTGGTCATAAGACTCGAAGGGCCCGTGTTCGGCGGCCCACTTGCCGTCGAAGCGGGTCACCAGGCGCGATTCGATCACCTCCTCCATGGCCAGCCCAGCCAGCTCGTCCGGGCTGATGGGATCCTGAAAGTCGGTGAAGCCGCCCTTGATGAGGAGCGGGCGCTTCTGCCAGTAATGCTCGAGGAAGTGGGCAATATCCAGATTGAGTTCGTACATGGTGCTTCTCGTATCTTGTGAGAGATCTTGCCCAAATCGGGCTTGGGCAAGGGCTCTGAAATGGCCCGATAGCCTGTGATGCTATCAAATGGGCCAAAATCAACGGGGGCCCTGCCGTCATGACAGAGCCCCCGCCGGTTCGGTTTAGCCGCTTACTTCAGCAGATCGACCAGACGCTGGGCCTGACCGAGGTAGTTGGCCGGAGTCAGCTTCTTCAGTTCGACCTTGACGGCCTCGGGCAGTTCCAGGGTATCGATGAAGGTGCGCATGCCTTCGGCATCCACGCGACGGCCACGGGTCAGCTCCTTGAGCTTCTCGTAGGGCTTCTCGATGCCGTAGCGGCGCATCACGGTCTGGATGGGCTCGGCCAGTACTTCCCAGTTGGCGTCCAGATCGGCGGCCATGGCGTCCGCGTTCGCTTCCAGCTTGGAGATGCCCTTGAGGGTCGCCTGATAGGCAATCAGGGAGTAACCCACGGCCACCCCCAGGTTGCGCAGCACGGTCGAGTCGGTCAGATCACGCTGCCAGCGGGAGATGGGCAGCTTGGAGGCCAGGTGCTGGAACACGGCGTTGGCCAGACCCAGATTGCCTTCGGAGTTCTCGAAGTCGATGG
Source organism: Aeromonas sp. S16(2024) (assembly GCF_041403065.1). NCBI lineage: Bacteria > Pseudomonadati > Pseudomonadota > Gammaproteobacteria > Aeromonadales > Aeromonadaceae > Aeromonas > Aeromonas sp. S16(2024). The sequence goes on from NZ_JBGLQX010000007.1 coordinate 63,097, forward strand.
GGTTGACCTTGTGCGGCATGGTGGAGGAGCCGATCTCGCCCGCCACTGTGCGCTGCTTGAAGTGACCCAGGGAGATGTAGCCCCACACGTCCCTGTCGAAGTCGATCAGGATGGTGTTGAAGCGGGCCATGGCGTCGAACAGCTCGGCGATGTAGTCGTGGGGCTCGATCTGGGTGGTGTAGGGGTTCCAGGAAAGGCCCAAGGAGGTCACGAACTCCTCGGAGAACTGGTGCCAGTCCACTTCAGGGTAGGCGCTCACGTGGGCGTTGTAGTTGCCCACGGCACCGTTGATCTTGCCGAGGATCTCCACCGCCATGATCTGCTTGTACTGGCGCTCCAGGCGATAGGCGACGTTGGCCATCTCCTTGCCCATGGTGCTCGGGGTCGCCGGCTGGCCGTGGGTGCGTGACAGCAGCGGCATGTCGCGGTACTCAACGGCCAGACGCTTGAGCTCGGAAATCAGCTTCTCGCAATAAGGCTTGATGACCTCGTCGCGGGCGGTTTTCAGCATCAGGCCGTGGGAGTTGTTGTTGATGTCTTCCGAGGTGCAGGCGAAGTGGATGAATTCGCTGACGGCGGCGAGCTCCGGGTTCACTTCGACTTTTTCTTTGAGGAAGTACTCCACCGCTTTCACATCATGGTTGGTGGTGCGCTCGATCTGCTTGATGCGCGCGGCGTCCGCTTCGTTGAAGTTCAGGACTATGCCGTCCAGCACGGCATTGGCGGCCGCACTCAGGGCAGGGACTTCCGGGATCCCGGCGTGGCTGGCCAGTTTTTGCAACCAGCGCACCTCGACTTCGACGCGAAAACGCAGCAGACCGAATTCGGAGAAGATGGGACGCAGGGCATCGGCCTTGTCGCCATAACGACCGTCAATCGGGGAAACAGCAGTCAGCGCGGACAGCTCCATGGGGTGAACTCCTGATGATTGGTGTGGGGGATTCTCATCAACTCGCGCTCCTGTTACGAGACCGTTATCAAGGCTCATGTGCTGCTCGGCATCCTTATTTATCGACATAAACTCCGGTACCTGCGTTGCGCTTCACCTTGCTTCCGGCCTCTCACGACGGAGCTCGAGCCGATTCTTAGAAACGTTTGGCCAGTTCGACCATCTTCTTGCGAGCGAAGATGATCTGGGTACGGCTGCCGCCAAGCTGGCGCCACAGCACGCAGGCACGGATGCCTGCCAGCAGCAGGGCGCGCACCTTGTGCTGCACCAGGGGCTGCTGCAGGAACAGCGGGGTGCCCGCCACCTGGATGCGCGGCCCTATGGGGCTGATGAGATCGCTGTAGATGCTCGCCATGTTGGCCAGGATCTGCTCGTCGAGCAGATCGAAATGCTGTTGCTGGCGGCCGATCTGTCCGATCCGCTCCCCCAGCATGTTGAGAATGTCCTTGCGCTTGGCCAGCTTGCGCTCCAGCGCAATCAGGCTCACCACGTAGCGGGTCAGCTCGGCATTCTTCTGGCTGCCGTCGGCCCCCAGCTGCTCCACCAGGGCGCGGTAACCGTCGCGGATGGCGAGGTGGCTGCCGAACACTTCCAGCGGCTGCTTGGGATTGGTCACCAGCACGCTTTGCAGGCTCTCGCGCAGGGAGGCCTCGTCACAGTTGCCGTCACGGGCCACTTTCTGCACCAGATAGGCCGCCTGGCAGATGCCGGCGAAAGCCATTGTTCTGTCTTGGAATTTGTCGCTCACGTCTGCTGCCTTCTGTTAAGGATTCAAACCGGATGGCTGAAACGCTGTTCTATGATGCCGCCGCCCAGGCAGACTTCCCCGTCGTAGAAGACGGCGGACTGGCCCGGGGTCACCGCAGCCTGTTTCTCGTCGAAGATGACCCGTATGGTCTCATCGTCGATGGGCTGGATGAGGCAGGGGATATCCTGCTGGCGGTAACGGGTCTTGACGGTGCAGCGACGCGGCGCCCGGATCGGGGTGCGATCCACCCAGTGCAGCTGGCTCGCGATCAGGCCATCGGAGTAGAGGCGGGGATGCTCGCCTTGCGCCACCACCAGGGTGTTGCGCTCCACCTCTTTGTCCACCACGTACCAGGCCTCTTCGGTCGCATCCTTCATGCCGCCGATGCCGAGCCCCTTGCGCTGGCCCAGGGTGTGATACATCAGCCCCTGGTGCTCGCCGATCACCTTGCCATCCACGGTTTCGATGGGGCCGGGCTGGGCGGGCAGGAACTTGGCCAGGAAGTCCTTGAACTTGCGCTCGCCGATGAAGCAGATGCCGGTGGAGTCTTTCTTCTTGGCGGTGATGAGCTCGAGCTGCTCGGCGATGCGGCGCACCTCGGGCTTCTCCAGATCGCCGACCGGGAACAGGCTCTGACCCACCTGGGCTTCGCTCAGGGTGTAGAGGAAGTAGCTCTGATCCTTGTTGGTGTCCAGACCGCGCAGCAGGCGCGGGTGGCCGGTGCTGTCGTCACGGCGCACATAGTGGCCGGTGGCGATGTAGGTGGCACCCAGCTCTTCGGCGGCAAATTCGAGGAACGCCTTGAACTTGATCTCCTTGTTGCACAGGATATCCGGGTTCGGCGTGCGCCCCGCCTTGTACTCTTCCAGGAAGTGCTCGAACACGTTGTCCCAGTACTCGGCGGCGAAGTTGATGGTGTGCAGCTTCATGCCCAGCTTGTCGCAGACGGCCTTGGCATCAGCCAAATCCTGGGAGGCGGAGCAGTACTCGTCCGTGTCGTCTTCTTCCCAGTTCTTCATGAACAAGCCTTCGACCTGATAACCCTGCTGCTGGAGCAGGTAGGCCGAGACGGAAGAATCCACGCCGCCGGACATGCCGACGATCACCTTGATTTGGCTGTTGTCTGTCATTAGTCGAAGTTACCAGTTCGTTTAAACGGGGCGTATTCTACCAGAGTTTTGCGCCCCCGGTCACATCTCCCTGCCGTCGTTCCCCTCGGGAGCCCGGCGACGGGAAATCGTTTTTCCGTCGTTTGCCAAGATAGGCAAAAAACGGCTTCAAATGGACTCAAATAAAGGCCTTGAGCGCCGACAGGGGCAGGCGGGTGCCCCCCAGGTAGTCCTGGATGCACTGCCACACCAAGGGGCTGCGCAGGGCCGGTTTGCACTCGGCTATCTCTTCCAGGGTGAGCCAGTGGCAGGCCAGCACATCGCCGTCGGGATCCTCTGGATGGTGCTGACCCGGCGCCTTTTCAAGGTCGAAGATGACGGCGGTGCGCACGAAGGTGGCCTCGCTGTCCGCCGGCTTGAACAGATAGACCCCGAGCCAGGCGCTGGGGGTTGCGGTCAGCCCCGTCTCCTCTTTCAGCTCGCGGCAGGCTGCCTCAATCAGGTTTTCCCCCGGCTCCACGTGGCCGGCGGGCTGGTTGAAGCGGCGCTGCCCCTTGATCTCCTCTTCCACCAGCAGGAAACGACCCTGCCAGTGCACCAGGGCGGCCACCGTCAGGCGGGCGGGCAGGGGCGGGTGTTCGATCATGATGACTCCTTGTCGCCGGGGTGGCGGGCGGGTCGGCGGGCCGTGCCCCGGCCGCTGCTGCGGGGTTTGTTCTCGCCCGTCGTGGGTGATGCGGGCTTGCCCGTGCCGCGTGGCTTGTGGCGTTGCGGGGGCTGGCTCGCCCGGCGCGGCGCCTCCCCTGCCGGTTTGGCTGCGCTGCCACTGGTTCGGGGTGATGACGGCTGGCGCCTGGCCGGCGCCAGCTCGGGGGCGGGCAGGCTGCGGCTCTGGCCGGGTGCCAGCCCGTCTTCTTGCCAGTTACCCAAGGTCCAGTCGCCGATGGCGTAGCGAATGAGGCGCAAGGTGGGGTGGCCTATATGGGCCGTCATGCGCCGCACCTGACGGTTGCGCCCCTCGATGATTTTGATCTCGAGCCAGCTGGTGGGGATCTCCTTGCGCATCCGTATGGGCGGGTTGCGCGGCCACAGCTCGGGTTCGTCCATGAGCCGCACCCCGGCGGGCAGCGTCATGCCGTCGTTGAGCTCCACCCCGGCGCGCAAGCTGGCCAGTGCCGCCTCGCTCGGCACCCCTTCCACCTGCACCCAGTAGGTCTTGGGGGTCTTCTCCCCGGGCTGGGTGAGGCGTGCCTGCAGCTTGCCGTCGTTGGTGAGCAGCAAGAGCCCCTCGCTGTCTCTGTCGAGCCGGCCCGCGGCATAGATGCCGGGCTCTTTGATGTAATCCTTGAGGGTTTCGCGCCCCGCCTCGTCGGTGAACTGGCAGAGCACCATATAGGGCTTGTTCAGCAGCAAGAGCTTGCGATCTGCCGGTGCCACCTCTGGTTTTTGCCCCGCCACTCTGGCGTCGCCCGCCTGCCGGGTGCCGGCCCGTGAGCGGGCAAGGCCGGGCTTGTGGGCCTCATCCTGTGGGGGGCGGCCAGCGGCGCTGGTGCGGTCGGAGAGGGAGAGGCGGGGACGGGCAGGTTTCATCGCGTGCATACCAAAAACAGGGGATGCCGGAGTGTATCACGGCGGCGCTCGCCATGGGTCATCGGGGCATAGAGGGAAAGAGTGCGGCAGACCCTCTCCCTGCCTCTCCCTTCGCAGGGAGAGGGGTTGGGAGATTCAGCCGAGCATGCTGTCGATGACGATGGCCTGGCGGGCGGGGGCCGAGCTTGCGTGCAAGAGCGCCGTGCTGACCACCTCGTCCATCAGGGCGCGGGCCAGCCGGGTGAGGGGGCGCAGCTGTTCGGGGGCCAGACCGGCCGGAATGGCCAGCAAGATGATGGTCTGCACAGGCCCGAGCGCCGACCCCCAGGGGAGGGGCTCATCGCAGCTGAGCAGCGAGAGGGCGGGCTGGCGGATGGCGGGGCAGATCACATGGGGCATGGCGAGGCCCGGCCTGATGATGGTGGCGGCGAGTCGCTCCCGATCTGCTACGGCTTGCTCCAGCGCGGCTCTGTCGCGCACCCGCTCCGCTGGCAGCAGATCCACCAGGACCTGCAACGCTAAGGCCTTGTCGAGGGGCGCCGAGCTGTGGCCGAGCTGGGCGAGGGAAAAGCCGTAGTCGGGCAGGGCGGCGGCCAGCCGCTGCTCGGCCCGGGCCGAGGTGGCGGGGCGCCCCAGCGGCTGGCCCAGCTCCACGCACCAGCAGGTGAAGGCCATGTGGGCGAGCTCGGCATCCAGTCCTTCGATCAGCAACTGGCAGAGATCCCCGGGCTGGGTGGCCAGGGTGAGCAGGGCGAGCTGGCTGCTCGCCTCTGCCCGCTGGCGACGGCTGATGTTGATGAAGAGGATCTGGGACTTGAACAGCCCGGCCAGTCGACAGAGCTGCTTGGCCTGGGTGATGGTCAAGCCCTGATGGCAGCAGAAGGTGAGCTCGCGGCGGAGCATTCAGGCGCCAGGGGTGGCGGCTTTGAGCACGGCGGCGGCGTCCAGCAGCACGGACTCCAGGGATACCTGGCGCACTGTGCAGCCGAGGAAGCGCTCCTTCTGCTCTATCTCGATGTCGGAGGCGATCAGCACCAGATCCGCGCTGGCGATGTCCCGGGCGGTCAGCACGTTCTCCAGCCCCATGGCGCCCTGGGTCTCCACCTTGATCTTCAGTCCCAGCTTGTCGGCGGCGTTTTGCAGCGCCTCTGCGGCCATGTAGGTGTGGGCGATGCCGGTGGGGCAGGCGGTGACGGCGAGGATCTTCATGGGCTCTCGAAGCAAATTGAGGTGGGGCCACAAGATAGCGCCATGGGGCGGCTTTTGCCAAAGGTGCGGGGTGAAAGTGGGATCTTGGCCGCGCCCACAGGCCTTGGCTGCGCAAGGGGTGAGCAGAGAAGGGGGCATTGGCAGGCGCTTGACGCCTTGGATAAAAAAACGGCCCGCCAGAAAGGGGGGCCGAATGCACGCTACGAAGTGAAATGTGTTGCTGTTATCAGGCGGACTGGGTAGCCAGCTCGGCGGCTTTCAGTTCACGCTTGATGCGGCGGATCTTGCGCTCCTCGGCCACGGCCACGCAGGCCATCAGCACCAGGCAGGCGGCGGCGGCCATGTCCAGCGCCGCGAAGGTGCCGGTCCAGCCGGTCAGGCCGAAGATGGGGGTGCCGTCGGCTATCATGCCCAGACCCAGCTTGGCGAAGCTGTCACCGATGAGGTAGGCGAAGGTCCCCTTGACCCCGTCGGCCACGCTGATGCCCTGTTTCGGCACGAAGCCCACGGCGGCCACGCCGATCAGCAGTTGCGGACCGAACACCAGGAAGCCCAGCAGGAACAGGGAGCCCAGGAACATGAACTGGGTGGTGGCGTGCTGGTAGAGCCCCAGGGTGGCGATGATGAGCGCCAGTGCCACGCAGGCCACCAGACCACGGCGACCGTTCGCCAGATCCGAGAGGTAGCCCCACATCAGGGTGCCGACCAGGGCGCCCACTTCGAAGAAGGTAAAGCCCTGGATGGCGACTTCCTTGGAGAAGCCGAGCTCCTGGTGGGCGTAGACGGTGGACCATTGGTCGATGCCGATGCGCACCACGTAGAGGAAGATGTTGGCAAAGCAGAGCAGCCAGATCACCTTGTTCATCAGCACGTACTTCACGAAGATCTGCCACTTGGTCAGCTTCTGCTCTTCGGTGGCGATGTCCTCTTCGCTGGCGACTTCGTCAAACAGCTCCTCCACCTTGCCAAGGCCATAGGCTTCCGGCGAGTCGCTGCCAAAACGCAGGCCGACGAAGCCGACGATGAGGGCGATGATGGAGGGGAAGATGAACATGCCGAGCACGTTGCCATCGAACAGGTAGTTGGCACCGAACAGCGCCACACCGGCCGCACCGGCGCCGCCCACGTTGTGGGAGAGGTTCCACATGCCGAGGTAGGTGCCGCGCTTGTTGCGGGGGGTCCACTTGGTGATGGTGGAGTAGCTGCAAGAGCCACCACAGCTCTGGAAGAAGCCGCTCAGGGCATAGAAGAAGATCATGAAGTAGAGGCTGAACCCCGTGCCCCCCATGCTGGCGCTGAAGCCCAGCATGCAGAGGGCAGAGAGGATCAGCATCAGCGGCAGGAACTGCTTGGTGTTCTTGCCGTCGGCATAGTAGGAGACGACCGTCTTGCCCACCCCGTAGGTGATGGAGAAGCCAAGGCCTATCATGCCGAGTTCGGTCATGGAGAGACCGTACTCCTGGATCATGTCGTTCTGGGCGATGTTGAAGTTCTTGCGGATCAGATACATGGTCAGATAGCCAATGAATACAACCAGATAAGATTGCATGAATGGCTTGAACCAGAGCTTGCGCCGGGCTTCGACCGGCAGGTCCAGGGTGGGGATCCGGACCTGTTCGAGCAGTTTAAACATCTTCGTTCATCCTCTGCGAGATAGACGCTATTCCCGCCGCGTTCCTCATTTGTGTATTGAACTCGTTCAATCTGTTATGGGAGGTCACGCCACGGAAAGGGCGACAGGAAGAGGGCGAACTGCGCTGCGCTCCCCTGTCGATTGAACCCATGCCCGAACGCACCATGGCGTGCCGGGTAACTACATCAGGTAGGTCGACTGTAAAGAGGCGGGCTGTGGATGGCGTGAGAGCCATGCCTAGGGGGCTTAAGAAAATTTCCTAGTTTGGCGGCTTGTGACCCTGAAGCGTGAAGGGGATCACAGTGTCGGCTCACAGGGTCGCGCGCCTGGTGTGGCGTCGCGCCGCAGAGGCAGGAGCCGAAAGGCTCACAAAAAGGTGGTCAGGGCAGGGGCGTGCAAAAGCAAGGAGGCCACCCGGGGGTGGCCTCCTTGTCATCTCAAGTGCCTGTGGTGGACAAGGTTCAAGCCGCCTGGGCCAGCGCCACCTGGTCAGCTTTCTTCACCCGCAGCTTTTTCAGGGCGACCGCCACCACGCCGGTGACGATGGCGCCGCAGATCATGCAGAGCAGGGCCAGCAGCGGCTTGTTGACGGCGCCGAGCAGGGCGACTATGGGACCACCGTGGGCGACGCTGTTGGTGATACCAAACAGGAAGGCCATCACGGCGGCTGTCATGCTGCCCAGCACGTTGGCGGGGATGACCGCCAGCGGATCACGGGCGGCGAACGGAATGGCGCCCTCTGAAATCCCCACCAGACCCATGGCACCGGCAGCCTTGCCCGCCTCAATCTCGGTGGCGTCGAAGATGCCGAGCTTGCGACCGAGCACGGTGGCGAGCGACATGCCAAGCGGCGCCGCCGGTATGGCGCAGGCCATGGCACCCATAAACTGGGTCTGGCCGGAGGCAATCATGCCCACCGAGAACAGGAAGGCCACCTTGTTGACCGGGCCACCCATGTCAAAGCCCGCCATGCCCCCAAGCACTATGCCCAGCAGCACCAGACTGCCACCGCTCATGGAGAGCAGCATGGCGTTCAGACCCGTCATCATGTCGGCGATGGGCGCACCGATGATGAAGATGAAGACAGCGGCGATAAAGAGCGAACCGACGATGGGGGCGATCAGGATGGGCACCAGCGGCTGCACCATCTTGTGGTAGTGACGGGTGGCAATCCAGCGCACCAGATAACCGACCAGCAGGCCCGCTATGATGGCACCGATAAAGCCGGTCCCGGCGTCGGCGCCGTAGAAGCTGCCGTTGTTGGCGATCCAGCCGCCGATAAAGCCCGGTGCCAGAGCGGGTCTGTCACCTATGGCGTAGGCGATATAGCCCGCCAGTATGGGGATCATCAGGGTGAAGGCGGCGACGCCCACGTTGAGGATCTGGTTCCACATGCTCCCTGCCGGGATCTGCATGCCGCTCGGGGTCGGATCCCCACCGATGGCGAGCGCCAGGGCGATCAGCAGACCCCCCGTGACCACGAAGGGGATCATGTGGGAGACGCCGTTCATCAGATAACGGTAGAGATCCGAACTGCCGCCCGTGCTCTTCTCCTCGCTCTTGCGCTCATCCTTGTCCGCCACATAGGCGGGGGCCTTCAGCGCCTGCTCGATCAGACCCTTGCCATCCTTGATGGGGGCCTTCACCCCGGTCTTGATGAGCGGCTTGCCGTTGAAGCGGGCCATGTCCACCTGCTTGTCACAGGCCACGACGATGGCGCTGGCGCGGGCGATCTCGGCCGCGGTCGGGCTGTTCTTGACGCCGATGGAGCCGTTGGTCTCCACCTTCACCTCAAAGCCCAGCTCCTTGGCGGCGCGCTCCAGGGATTCCGCCGCCAGATAGGTGTGGGCTATGCCGGCCGGGCAGCCGGTGACGCCGATAATCAGCCCCTTGTCGGCGGCCGGGGCGGCCACTTGCGGTTCTTTCTTCTCGAGCAGCAGGGCCAGCGCATCGGTCGGCGTCCTGGCCGCCAGCAGGGCGTCGATAAAGCCCTCTTCGATCAGCTTGGCGGATAGCTCGGCCAGCACCTCGATATGGTGGTTGGCGCCGCCCGCCGGGGAGGCAATCATGAAGAACAGCCGGGAGGGCTTGCCATCCTCGGCGCCGTAATCGATGCCGCTGCGGCTGATGCCGATGGCCACCGCAGGGGTGCTCACCGCCGCGCTCTTGGCGTGGGGCAGGGCCACGCCTTCCTCGAAGCCGGTGTTGTCCAGCTCTTCCCGGGCCCACAAGTCCTTGATGAACTGCTGCTCGTCGCTGACCTTGCCTTGGGCGACCAGCAAGCGGGTCATCTCGGTGAAGACCTCCTCCTTGCGCGTCGCCTTTAAATCGAGCGCGATCAGCTGCTCGTTGATAAGGGTGGTGATCATGGCGTTCTCCCTGCTCCCTTGATGGAGCCTGTTGGCATTGCCGTGCTGGCACGACATGCAGACAAAATTGACACGACTATTATCGCGCCGGGACACACGCCACCCTATCGGACAAATGTGCGAATGACTGGATTTTTGTGCGGTAAAATACCGAGTGTGAGCCGGATCCCAAAGCGAGGAGTTGGGCAGTAGTAGCTAATCTAATTGGTTTTTACATATAAAATCATGTTGTTAGCGGGCATTCTCTTGCGGTTATATAGCTGTGGCCCTACCAGTCTGGACGGGAGAGACAAGCTTCTTCTGTAAATTTGTGAGAAGGCGTGATGAAGAAAGATGTGAAGCAGCGCACACAAATAGCGGTGATGGGGCTATTGATAAGAGGAAGCAGGCGAGGGGAAAGGTGGAGAAATGGGTTGAGCCATTGGAGCCGGACAGCCCACCACTACGCGCGAGTGAAACCACAGCTATGAGGACCCCGTAGGGTGCAATGAACGAAGTGAATGGCACCGCTTGTGTGGTGGCAGAAAAGGTAGGGGTGCAATGCGCTGCGCTTATTGCACCCTACTGTGCTGGTGACTGTCCGGGGCGGGCCGCCCTCGAGACCTGGTCGTTACTCAATATTCCAGAAACTTTTCGCCGCAGCGCTCGCAGATAAGGTGCTTTACATGGGTGGCCTGATAGGCCAGGGTCTCGCCGAATGCCCAGTTGGTGAGGGTGCTGGAACGAAAGGCTTGCCAGAAGGCCTTGCGCGGATCCTTGGGCATGATGTCCTGACTGTGATCGCGAGGGACCAGCACCACTATATGGCGGGTGCGCTCCCCGCACCGGTCGCAGCGGTGGATTTCGCACTGCTCCTGTTGTTCACTCCGTTTTTGCTGTTCACTCTGGGCTGTCATGATGCACTGGCTCCTGTTCTGGATGGCGCGCTCATCATATTCCTCTCCACTTGGCTCTCCTACTCCCCATACGGAGTTCTGCAATCGGGAGCGGGCTCACTTTTTATCTGCCGGGTTATCTGCCGGGGGAAGGGGCGGCAAGTTTCCCTGGTTAGAGCCAGCATCATCTGTCGGGGCAGGGGGCGACCCGTTTTCACTGGCTAAAGCCTGCCGCATCACGCTGCGCCAATGCTCGCTCCACATAGAGATAGCCGATGCCCATCACCTGTTGGGCACGGGTGAGCGTGCCAAAGCGCAGCTGGGTCGCATTCACCGCATCGCTGCAGTCGAAGGGGTTGGCACCGGTCTGGCTGACGATGGTCTGCAGCCAGGGCTCGCCGAAGTCGCAGCTGCGGCCATAGAGCCAGATGCGGTTGATGTTGAGGATATTGAGGAAGTTGTAGAGGCTCAGGCCAATGGCGCGGGCCCCTTCGTCCACCAGGGCACGGATCATGGCATCCCCCTGATGGTAGAGCGCGAGCAGCTGGGCCGTGTCGAGCTCCCCACCCGCCAGCGCCGGGTTGTCGGCACTGGTTTGTTGCTTGAGAAAGACCCGGGCCCGTTTTTTGATGGCAAACAGCGAGGCGACCGTCTCCAGGCAGCCATAGCGGCCGCAGGCACAGGCGCTGCCGTCCGGGTTGATGATGGTGTGGCCTATCTGGCCGCTGCCAAAGAGAGCACCCCGGTAGATCTGGCCGTTGATGATAAAGGCGGAGCCGATGCCGTAGTCGACGTTGATGACGCAAAAATCCCCGTTTCCTTCCCGGCCCTGCCACTTCTGGGCCAGCGCCAGCATGATGCAGTCGTTATCCACCATCACCTCGCAGCCGAGACGCTCTTCCAGCAGGTATTTGAGCTCGACCGGCGCGTGCCAGGGGGCCTGTGGCATGGTTTGCGACACCCCGGTGGCCGGGTTGACCTGACCGTGTACCGCCAGCGCCAGCCGGATCGCTAGCCCCTTGTGGCGGCGCTTGTGCTGGTAGTAGTGCGCTTCAATCAGGCGCAGCAGCTCATCTGGGGTCTGCGGCGCTATCTTCTGGCCGCTGAACTCACCCAGTGGGGTGATCAGGTTATCCACCAATATGCTCTCCAGACTGGTGGGGCTGATATTGAGGCAGAAGATGGCCCCCTGGCCGCTGGCGATGCGGTAGCTGCCGCCATTGATGCCGCGCAAGGAGAGGTTCTGTTCGCTGTGGCTGATGGCGCCGTCGGCCACCAGTTCGTCGAGGATCTTGCTGACCGCCGGGATGGAGAGCTCGCAATGGCGGGCCAGGGTGGACTTGCTCGCCTCCTTGAGCTGGTAGAGCAGCGCCAGCAACACCTGCTTGTTGTGGTGGCGTACCTTCTGGTTGTTCAGGCCGATGATCATCAGTTCACTAAACTCCGCTTACTGTATTGCGTGATCTTTAAGCGAAAATCGCTGTAATCACCATTCTAAACTGGCCTCATCGAAACGTTTACTAATAAATGTTGAATGAGGCGAGATTGATGAGAGCTGATGTAAGAGTCTGGGTAGAGGCCGTCACCCTGCCGACCTACGAGGTCGGTGCCGAAGATCCCAACCCCATGTTTCTCGAGAAGCGGGTCTATCAGGGCTCCTCGGGGGCTGTCTATCCCTATGGGGTGATCGACACCCTGACCGGCCAGAAGCAGATGAAGTCCTATCAGGCGGTCTGGCTGGAGAACGACTTCATCAAGGTGATGCTGCTGCCGGAGCTGGGTGGCCGTATCCACCGCGCCTACGACAAGGTGATGCAGCGGGACTTTGTCTATTACAACGAGGTGATCAAGCCGGCACTGGTGGGGCTGGTGGGTCCCTGGATCTCCGGCGGCATCGAGTTCAACTGGCCCCAGCACCACAGACCCACCACCTTTATGCCGGTGGACTTCACCATTGCGGATCGCGAGGGTGGCGCCAAGACCGTCTGGCTCGGCGAGGTGGAGGCGATGCGCGGTCTGCAGGTGATGGCGGGCTTTACCCTCTATCCGGACAAGGCGCTCATCGAGATCACCGGCAAGGTGTTCAACGGCAACGACACCCCGCGCCACTTCCTCTGGTGGTCCAATCCGGCGGTGAAGGGGGGCGATGCCCACCAGAGCGTCTTCCCACCCGACGTCACCGCCGTCTATGACCACGGCAAGCGCGATGTGAGCGCCTTCCCCATCGCCCGCGGCACCTACTACAAGGTGGATTACTCCGCCGGGGTCGATATCTCCCGTTACCGCAACATTCCGGTGCCCACCTCCTATATGGCGGACAAGTCCGACTACGACTTCGTCGGTGCCTACTGCCATGACGAGCAGGGCGGCCTGTTGCACGTGGCGGATCACCATGTCTCCCCTGGCAAGAAGCAGTGGAGCTGGGGCAACTGCGACTTCGGTCTGGCCTGGGATCGCAACCTCACCGACCACAATGGCCCCTACATCGAGCTGATGACCGGGGTCTACACCGACAACCAGCCCGACTTCACCTGGCTGGATGCGGGGGAGGAGAAGGTGTTCGTGCAGAACTTCCTGCCTTACAACACCCTCGGCACCCTGCAAAATGCCAACACCCGCGCCGCCATCAAGCTGGAGCGCACCGACGACGGCCTGCTGTGCGGTGCCTACGCGATCGCGCCGTTGTGCCACGCTTGCTTCGAAGTGAGCGACGAGGGGGGCGCGCTGTTTACGCAACCTCTGGATCTGCAACCGGGTCAGGCCTGGCTTGAGTCGTTCGCCATCACCAGCGAGGGACGCTTGCAGGTACGCCTGCTGGATGAGCAGGGCCAGTCGATCCTGAGCTATCTCGAGCATCAGCCTGCGGGCGAAGCCCTGCCGGATCCGGCCACGGCGCCGGAACCTGCCGTCAATCTCGATTCGGTCGATGAGCTCTACTTCATCGGCCAGCATCTTGAGCAGTATCTGCACGCCAGCCGCTCCCCCTTTGATTACTACCTGCGGGCTCTGGAGCTAGACAGTGGCGACTATCGCTGCAACCTGGCGCTGGCAACGCTGGAGTACAACCGCGCCAACTATGAGCAGGCGCTGGCCTACGTCAATCAGGCGCTGGTCCGTGCCCATCGGCTCAACAAGAACCCCCAGTGTGGCAAGGCGAGCTTGCTGCGGGCCCATATCGAGGAGCGTTTGGGCCAGTTTGATGCCGCCTTCGATGACTTCTACAAGGCGACCTGGAGCGGTAACTGCCGCGACAGCGGCTTCCTCGGGCTGGCCCGCATCGCCATGGTGCGCCGTGACCCGCTGCAGGCGCTGCCCTTTGTCGAGAAGAGCCTCGCGGTCAACGGTACCCACTATGGCGCCATCGCCCTTAAAGGGTTGGCGCTGCTGGAGTCTGGCCAGCGGGAGGCAGCCATCGCCTATATCGACGAGCAGCGAGTCCGTTATCCGCTTCACTATCAGCTGGCCTTCCTGCGCTGGCTGGCAAGCGAGCAGCCGACCGATCTCGAGGCGCTGCGCACCCTGTGCAACGGGCGCGGGGTGAACCTCTGCTTCCTGGCCAGTAATCTGCTGGCACTGGGGCGCCCCGAACTGGCCCTCGAGCTGCTGACGTCGGTGCCGGTGGAGGAGACCCTGCCGCTGCTGTTCCAGGCCGCGTTGCTGCCGGAAGGTGAGGCGCAGTATGCCCTGCTGCAACGGGCCGAGCAGGCCTTTGGCCGCAAGGTGCGCTTCCCCAACACTCTGGGGGAGGTGGCCATGCTGGCTCAGCTTTCCCACAGCTGGTTTGCCAGCTATCTGCTGGGCTGCTTCCACTACAGCAAGCGCAGCTACCCGCAGGCCATCGCACTGTGGCAGCGGGTGTGCGAGCAGGCACCCGGGTTTGCCCCCACCTGGCGCAACCTTGGCATCTATCACTTCAACAAGAGCGGCGACCTGGCGGCGGCCGAGCAGTGTCTGAGCCGGGCCTTTGCCCTCAAGCCGGATGATGCCCGCCTCTTGTTCGAGCTGGATCAACTGCACAAGCGCTGCGCCATGGCACCCGCCGAGCGGTTGGCGCTGCTGGAAGCACACCGTGAGGTGGCCCTCAAGCGCGACGACCTGACCGCCGAACTGCTCAGCCTCTATCACATCGAAGGGCGGCTGGAAGCGGCGGCGGAGATCTTGCGGCTGCGCGAATTCCACCCCTGGGAGGGGGGCGAGGGCAAGGTGACCGGCCAGTACCTCATCAACCAGCAGCGCCGGGCGCTGGTGTTGATGACTCAGGGACGTCACGAGCAGGCCATTGTGTTGCTGCAACAGGCGCTGCACTACCCCCTCAATCTGGGGGAGGGGCGTCTGGTGGGGCAAACCGACAACGATATCCACTACCTGCTGGCGCTCTGCCACCTTGCCTGTGACCACCAGAGTCTGGCCGCCCAGTGTTTGCAACAGGCCTGTCTCGGTCAGGGGTCGCTGGGGGTCAGTCGCTACTACAACGATCAGCCGGTGGATTACCTCTTCTATCAGGGCATGGCGCTGGCGCGCCTCGGCCGCGCTCCTGAGGCCCATCGCCTGTTTGAGGGGATGGTCGGCTGGGCCGAGCAGGCCATGGACGAGCGGGTCGAGGCGGATTTCTTCGCCGTCTCACTGCCTGACCTCATCGTGCTCGATGACGACCCGCAGCACAAACATCGCCAGCACTGTCTGCTGGTCAGGGCGCTCGGCCTGTTGGGGCTGGGTCAGCGGGATGGCTGTGAACAGACCTTGCGAGAGCTGCTCGCCCTCAACCCGGCTCACGACAAGGGGCACCTCTTTGCCCTGATCTGCCGCGAGTTGTCACTCAACTCATAACTCTCATAACAAAAACCGGCGCTTCGCCACGGTGCGAAGCGCCCCAGTACCCTACAATCGACAAGATAGAGAGAGTGCGTCATGAAAAGTTCGCAAAATCAATTGGATACGTACGGCCTCAATATGGGCTACATCTGGATGATCTGCCTGGTGGCCGCCTGCGGTGGCCTGCTGTTTGGTTATGACTGGGTGGTGATTGGCGGGGCCAAGCCCTTCTATGAGGCCTATTTCGCCATCACGGATCCGGCCCAGTCCGGTTGGGCCATGAGCTCGGCGCTGGTGGGCTGCGTGCTGGGGGCGGCCATCTCCGGCTGGACCGCCGATCGCTTCGGTCGCAAGAAGCCGCTGATCCTGGCCGCCATCCTCTTCACTATCTCGGCCTGGGGCACGGCCGCTGCCGGCAACTTCGATCTGTTCGTGGTCTATCGCATCATAGGCGGCATCGGCATTGGTCTGGCTTCGGCGCTCTCCCCCATGTACATCGCCGAGATAAGCCCGGCCGACAAGCGGGGCAAGTTCGTGGCCATCAACCAGCTCACCATAGTCATCGGGGTGCTGGCGGCTCAGCTGGTGAACCTGATGATCGCCGATCCGGTGGCGAGCAACGCCACCCAGGCCGATATTCTGGCGACCTGGAATGGTCAGTCCGGCTGGCGCTGGATGTTCGGTGCCGAACTGGTACCTGCCCTGGCGTTTCTGGTGCTGATGTTCTTCGTGCCGGAGTCGCCGCGCTGGTTGGCCAAAGATGGCCAGTATGAGAAGGCCTCCCGCATGCTCGGCAAGATTGGCGGTGATGCCTATGCCAAGCAGACGCTGGCCGAGATCCGCCAGACTCTGGTGGGCGAGACCCACAAGGTGTCGCTGTCGGAGCTGGGCAAGCCCTCGGTGCGCCCCATCCTCGTCATCGGGATTGTGCTGGCGGTGTTCCAGCAGTGGTGCGGCATCAATGTCATCTTCAACTACGCGCAGGAGATCTTTGCCTCCGCCGGGTTTGACATCAACAGCACCCTCAAATCCATCGTCGCCACCGGTCTTATCAACCTGCTGTTTACCCTGATTGCGCTGCCCATGGTGGACAAGATTGGTCGTCGTAAGCTGATGCTGATTGGCTCGGCCGGTCTCACCATCATCTACGCCATGATGGCGGCTGCCTATGCCAGCGGCGTGCTGGGGCTGCCGGTATTGCTGCTGGTATTGGCGGCCATCGCCATCTATGCCCTGACCCTGGCGCCGGTCACCTGGGTGCTGCTCTCGGAGATCTTCCCCAACCGGGTGCGGGGGTTGGCGATGTCGGCCGGTACCCTGGCGCTCTGGATCGCCTGTTTCGTATTGACCTACACCTTCCCGCTGCTTAACGCCGGGCTGGGCGCCGCAGGCAGCTTCCTGCTCTACGGCCTCATCTGCTTCGCCGGTCTCATCTTTATCTACCGCAAGGTGCCCGAGACCAAGGGGGTGACACTGGAAGCGCTGGAAGCCCAGCTGGCCCAAGGCAAGGTTGAACTGACGCCGGCCAAGGCGAGCACGGCTGCATGAGGGTATACACATTGAGCAACCCGCATCTTAGGATGCGGGTCTCTGCACAGGGGGCTTGCCTGCTGGGGCTGGAAGATGACAAGGGGCGTCCGCTGCTGCGAGACACCGACCCGGCGCAGCCCTGGCATCCCGGGCAGAGCGCGCTGTTTCCCATGCTGCCCTTGGCCAATCGGGTTGCAGGCAACCGGTTCGAACTGTGGGAAGAGCAATATTCATTGCCCGCGAGCGAGTGCGATCCCCACTTCTTTTTGCATGGGGATGGCTGGTTGCAGCCATGGCAGCCGGTGGCGCTGACCGGCAGCTCGGTGACCTTGCAGCTCACCAGCCATTGCGGCCCTTTTCACTATCTGGCGGAGATCGACTATCGCCTGCTGGGGCCGAGTCTGGTGGCGCGCATCGGCTTGACCCATCTGGGGGAGGTGCCCTGCCTCTACGGCGCGGGTTTCCACCCCTTCTTCTGGCGCGTCGAGCAGACCCGCATTCGCTTTCTGGCGAGCGGCGTCTGGCAGGAGGGGCCGGATCATCTGCCGACCGACTGGTCGAGCAGACTGGCGCCCCACCTCGACTTTCGTCAGTGGGCTCGCCCACAAGGGTGGCTCAATAACTGTTACGGCGGCTGGCGTGGTCAGGCCGAGATTGACCACCCGGCCCGCCAGCAGCGCCTGCTGGTCTCAAGCGGGTGTGAATTCCTGATGCTCTACCAGCCCGATGAGGGGAGCGGCTTCGTCTGCCTGGAGCCCCAGAGCCATGCCGCCAATGCCCACCAGATGGCCGGTCACCCCGGCTTGCGGCTGCTCGACAGAGGGGATCGCATGAGCCTTGGTATGACCCTCAGCCTGCGCCGGCGCCATGACTCAGGGTTGGCAATGACAGGGGCCCGAAAGGGCCTCACTTGTTGGCGTCTGGCGCGGTTCTGCGGCGTATAAGGGGCGGCTTGTCAGGGACTTGGGGGCGGGTTGCCAGGTTTCATCGCGATTTTCTTAACCCAGGCTGTCTGCGCCGTGGCTTTCGGTGGACGGCAAAATGCCCCCTTGCTCTACTCCCCGTCTGGTTCAAACAGCCGCAGCGACAGGCGGTCCCGGCGCACGCTGAGCGCGCCGGCAAGGGCGTGGTTTAGGGAGAAATGGGTAATGGCAGTGGGCAAGTGGTTGGTAGCAGGATTGGCAGCGCTGGCGCTGCTCGGGTGTGGCAGTGATGACGAGGAAGGTTCAACGGGGGAGGGGCCCTCCCTCGCCTCGCTGCAGATTAGTCCGGAAGAGATCAGGATCCCGGTCGGCATCGAGCAGCAGTGCCAGGTGCAGGCGACCTGGGATGATGGCGCCGTGCAGGACGTGACCGGGCATCCCGACCTTGTCTGGAGCAGCAGCGACACCGCCGTGGTCAGGGTGGATGAGCAGGGCCTCGCCATGGGGATCGGCCCGGGCACGGCCACCCTGACCAGCGCGGGCACAGTCAACGGGGAGTCTCATAGCGCCACCGCCAGGGTGGAGGTGATCGATGCCTATGTGACAGAGTTGCAACTGACCCCGGTCACGGCCAGGGTGCCGGTGGGATTGAACCAGCCCTTCGTGGCCATCGCCACCTTCTCCGACGGCCAGTCGCGAGACGTGACCAATGCCGCAGGCCTGCAGTGGCGCAGCAGTGACGAGGGCAGCGCCCTGGTCAGCAACGACGCCGGCAGCAAGGGCCTTGCCACCGGGGTGGCGGTCGGGGAGCCGAACATTGAGGCCAGCGGCACCCTCAATGGCGCGTCCTTCCAGGCGTCGGCCCCGCTGGCGGTGACGGATGCCGTGATCACCGGGCTGGATATCCATGCCCCCCAGGATCCGCTGCCCATGGGATTGAGTGCGCAGCTGCACGCCTTCGCCACCCTGTCCGATGACAGCGATCCCATCGAGGTGACCGAGCATGACGCCTTGACCTGGCACAGCAGCGATCCGGCGGTGGCGAGCATCAGCGAGACCGGGCTGGTCACCGGGCTGACGCCGGGGAGCGCCACCATAGGGGTGAGCGGCATGATCAACGGGGTCTCCCTCGAGGCGACCGAGCCGCTCAGGGTGAGCTCGGCCGCCGTCATCGGACTCGAGGTGCAGTCCATGGGGGGCGCCATTGCGGCTGGCCTGCAAACACAGTTTGTCGCTGCGGCCAATCTCACCGATGGCACCTCGTTCGATGTCACCGACAACGACCTCATCCAGTGGCAAAGCAATCAACCCGGGATAGCGAGCGTCAGCAACCAGGCGGGGAGCAAGGGGCTGGTGACGGGCCAGACGGTGGGGACTGCCGCCATCATGGCGAGCGGCACCCTGGACGGCACCACCTTCACCGCCTCGGCCCCGGTGGCCGTCTCATCCGCCGTGGTGACCAATCTGGAGCTGACGCCCGCGGATGCCTCTGTCACTGTGGGGGGCAGGGTGCAGTTTCAGGCCATGGCGACCCTCTCCGATGGCAGCAACCAGGAGGTGACGGACGACGACAGCATCCTCTGGTCTTCCGATGCGCCCGCCGTTGCGTCCATCAGCAATGCCTCTGGCAGCCGGGGGGAGGCGAGCGGCCTGAGCGAGGGGATGGCACTCATCACCGCCAGCCTGGGGGGCGTCACCAGCACGTCGGCCCGGCTGACCGTGATGCCGACGGCCCCCGAGGCTCCCATCCTCATCGAGCCGCGGCAAAACCAGTTGGCCTCGCTGCAACTGAGCCCGGAGGCCTTTGCATTCTGGAATGCGACCTCCATCAACTCCCCCGAGGGGCAGGCGGCGCTGAAAGATCTGACCGGACAGGTCTACAACCAGTTCAGCGATGCCTTCGACTTCATCACAGTGGTGATGAACAACGACGATGTCCCAGCGGGCATGCCCACCGGCGAATATGCCCACGTCAGAAACGATGTGGCGGGCATAGGCCTTGGCATGTTTGATGAGACGGCGGCATTTCACTCGGACGGCAAGCTGCAGGGGGTCTTCTTCCTCTACAAGAAGAAGTACCTGTCGACCTCGACCTATGGTCCCATCCTGCACGAGATGGCCCATCGCTGGGCGAACTGGGTGGTGCCACCCGCTACCGGGCACTGGGCTCCCTGGCTCGGCATCGTCGGCCAGTTGAACAACGTGAGTGCCAACTACGCCGACATCGAGCTCTACCTGATGGGGTTGATGGACGCCTCCGAGATGACGGATCCCGCCAGTCTCGATGCTTATGCCCTGATCCCGGCCGATCAGAAGCCCAGGGTGCCGAGTACGGCCACCTCGCAGAAGGCGTTTCGTACCCTGCTGCTGATCCTGTCGGATCGGCCGCTCAATGCCACCGAGATCCAGAACTACAACAACGGGGCCACCCTGCTGACCCGGACAGACAACCCGTCCCAGCAGGGCACCAACTTCCACAAGATGACCCGAGGCAGAGGCACCCTGACGGTGAACGCTCTGGATACCCTGATCAAGCCGACCCCTTGATCCGGCTGCGTGACAGGCGATCGCGCCCCATCCCGACCGGCGAGCCGGCCGATAGCGGCCGCCCATCACGATGTTATCCGGCGCCCCCTGGCGCCGGATTTTTTATGGGGGTGGGTCAAGGGTGAGCGGGCGTCTCGGGTGGCTTGGTTTCGTTCTGAGGAGGAGGTTCAGGCCGGTAGCGGGTCTGCTCAATCTGATCGTGCCGCAGCAGCAGGGTATCCCCCTCCATGAGGCGATAGGCGCAGTAGGTGCCGTTGCAGGCGATGCGGATATGGGGTTTATTCCCCAGCAGGGGTGACTGGCTATGGGCCTCGCTTATCGGCCAGTTGCCTTGTTCTAACTGCGCTATCTGTTTTTTAGCAAGGTCTTCGCCCATGGGCTTGAGATGTTCAGAGGCCATGATGACCAGCAAGGGAGGCACGATAAAAACAGCGAGTTTTAAAATAGAGTTCCTTAGCCAGATCATGGACTTGAAGGTAAAGGGGGCCGGGTAGTTATTGGCTATTTTTCCTCCCTTCTGCACGAGAGGGCTCAGGACAAAGAAGCGAATAACCCACCATGAGAACGTCAGGCGCCACTTCACGGCAAACAGCATGGCAAAGAGAGCAAGAAAAAGCGTTCCTAGCACTGCGATTAATGGGACTACATAGGGTAAAAGAAACTGGAGCAGCAGATAGAAACCGGTAAAAAGCGTGATATCGGCGGATGGAGAAAACTCTGTTGAGTCCAGTCCGAATTGCTTCAGGTAACCTTGGTAATAGCGCATTCCCACAAAGTACACCGTTGCCGTCAGCAAGGGGATCAGAGCGCATAGAATGCCGACGAATCCCAGCATTCCCCCTTTCTCTTCATCCTCATCCTTTGCTGCCCGCAGCTCTTGCAGATGTTTCTTAAGCCAACGCCTGCGCAGGGTGTTCAGATCCATATCTGGTGTCATCAAATCCCTTCTAGCGACTTGGCTTGGCTGTGGTGATGGATAAACCATCAAGGGTGGTTGCGTACCCTAATGGCATAGCAGTTGGCACCTTGTCAGAGGATGGCGCGGCTGCGAAACAGCACCTTGCCGCAGGCAAGGCAGGTGTGGCGCAGGCGGTAATCGCCGGCACCGGTAAGAGGAAGGAACAGCACCTTGTCGGAGCCGCAGCCATGGCAGCGGGCGTTTTCGGCATCCTCGATGGCGCACTCGGGGTGCCGCTCGAGGTACTCAGGCAGGGTCGGCAGCCTGTCCCAGTCGGGTTGGGTAACCGAGCGGTTTTTGAGGATGATGCCGGCGGTGACCAGACCCGCCAGGGTGAGCAGTGCGTCAGTCAGTTCCATGAGTATCAAGGCTTCCATTCCGGGGGCCGCAGGGCAGTCGGCCTGTGCGAGATGACGCTTATCCTATCGGGCGGTAGGCTGAGTGCGCCATCCCCACCTGGATAGCCGACACCGCAGGCGGGTTGGCTCCGAGCGCTTGACTGCGTGAAATAAGTGGAGGGGCCCTCGGCCCCTCCTGTTGCACATCAGATAAAGCGTCTTCGTCAGGCGACCTTGCTGCTGCCGGCCAGGGTGCGGGCCAGCAATCCATCTGGATTGTGGATAGCATCCTTCGTTTTGACATCGATTATTTCGATACTATTGAAGCGCTCCCGGTGCTTGATGGCCACGTCATGGGCCAGGATGACGCAGCGGGCGTTGGCCACGTCCTTGGGGGTGATGCGGTTGATGATGCCGTTGGCGCCTTGGGTCTCCACCTTGAGCTTGATGCCCGCCTTGGCGGCCGCCTTCTGCAGGCTCTTGGCGGCCAGGAAGGTGTGGGCCACGCCGGAGGGGCAGGCGGTGATGGCGAGCACCTCTGCCTCACCTTCCGCTTCGATGACCTCATAGCCGCCATCCGGGGTGGTGACCTCTTCCTCGTCGGTCACCGGTTTTTTC
Source organism: Aeromonas sp. S16(2024) (assembly GCF_041403065.1). Taxonomy (NCBI): domain Bacteria; kingdom Pseudomonadati; phylum Pseudomonadota; class Gammaproteobacteria; order Aeromonadales; family Aeromonadaceae; genus Aeromonas; species Aeromonas sp. S16(2024). The sequence continues at coordinate 85,305 of NZ_JBGLQX010000007.1, forward strand.
AGCAGGTTGACGACAAGGGCCGTGGTCAGGGCGCCGAGCAGGGTGCCGAGGATATAGCCCATCTTGCCCTCCACCACTGGCAGCACTATCCAGCCGCCCCAGGGGGCGTGGTTGATGCTGTGCATCATGAAGCCGGTGATGTTGCCGACGATGCCGCCCGCGACTATGGCCGGGATGACGCGCACCGGGTCGGCGGCGGCAAAGGGAATGGCCCCCTCGCTGATGCCTATCATGCCCATGATGGCGGCCGCCTTGCCCGCTTCACGCTCCTCCTTCTTGTAGCGGCGGGGGGAGAGCAGGGTGGCCAGCGCCATGCCGAGCGGCGGCACGCAGATGGCGATGCCGACGCCCCCCATCAGCCAGGGCTGGGTGTTGACCTGGGTCTGGGCGAACAGGGTGGCCACCTTGTTGACCGGGCCGCCCATGTCAAAGGCGGTCATGCCACCGAGGATGGCCCCCAGCATCACCTTGCCGGAGCCCGCCATGCTGGAGAGCCAGTGGTTCATCCCCTCCATCATGGCGGCGATGGGCGCCCCTATCACCCACATGACGATGCCGCACACCAGGAAGGTGCCGATCAGCGGATAGATGAAGATGGAGCCGAGCGAACTCATGGAGTCCGGCAGCTTGATGCGCTTGAGCTGATTGACGATGAGGCCGGCGATAAAGCCCACCAGGATGGCGCCGAGAAAACCGGTGTGGAACTGCTGCACCGCTACCCAGGAGCCGATCATGCCGGGGGCTAGGCCAGGCTTGTCCGCCATGGAGTAGGCGATGTAGCCGCCAAGCACGGCGGTAAACAGGGTGAGCCCGGCGATGCCCATGTCGGCCATGTCCTTGAGCACGCCCGCCTCGGGCACGGCGCCCTTGCCGCTCATCATCACCGAGAGTGACAGCAAGACGCCCCCCGCGACGATGAAGGGGATCATGTGGGAGGTGCCGAACAGCAAATGCTGCTTGAGGGTGTTGAGCTGGCCCTTGAGGCTGCGATCCCGGGGCTCGGGCGCCTGGACTCGCGGTTGAGCGGTTGCCCCGGCGCGTACCGGTTGCTTGCCGGCTGCACTGGCGGGTGCCTGGGCCGCCAGCAGCTTGAGCACCTCGGCCTTGCTGGTGGCCGCTTGCACCTGCGGGATAAAGCCCGGCTCCAGCAGCTTGGTGGAGAGCTCGGCCAGCACCTCGATATGGTGGTTGGCGCCCCCCGCCGGGGAGGCAATCATGAAGAAGAGTTTGGAGGGCAGGCCATCTTCGGCGCCATAGTCTATCCCCTGGCGGCTGATGCCGATGACGATGGCGGGCTGCAGCACCGCCTCGCTCTTGGCGTGGGGCAGGGCGACCCCCTGTTCAAACCCCGTGTTGTCGAGGTTTTCCCGCGCCCAGAGGTCGCGCACGAACTGATCCTGATTGGCTATCTTGCCGCAGGCTTTGAGGCGGGCGGCCAGCTCGACAAAGAGCCCCTGTTTGTCGTTGGCCGCTATGTCGAGGCAGATCAGCCCTTCGTCTATCAAGGTGGTGAGCATAGGTGTCTCCTGGCTCCTTCATGGAGCCGTTGCGATGGGTAACAATTGACCCGCCTATTGTTTCGTCCTTGCCCTCGGGTCGAAATCGGATATATGTGCCCTTTACTGGATTTTTGTGTCAGCACCCCCGTCCTGTGACCCCGCTCGCATTTTCCTGTCGGTTTGCTGACTCGATGGGTTATTTTTTATTTCTCTTTAAAACAATTATTTATGTTTTATTTTGATTCATTTATCAGAAGTGGGCTGCCAGATGCCGATTTCAAGCCAAGAGCGAGAGTTGGAGATTTGTGTGATGTGGCCGTGCCCTGAAATGTGAGCCATCTGGCAAAAGTGCGGCTCGAGAGCGGTTTCGCATGGGCGAGGCGGCCCAGGCGGGGGAGGTGAAAAAAAATCTGCATAACCAGAAGCCCCCGACAAGGTCGGCGGAAAGGCTGAGGTGAATTTGTTCAATTTACTGATAATAAAAGAAAAAGCAGGATTTTATTGCACCAGTTCAGGAGGCTTTTATGTGGTTTCACAAGAGGCCCCTTGCTGCTTTTTAGATTGGTTTTTGCATAATAAATCGTTTATTTAGTTGGACAATCGGGAAAGAGTTGGTGTCCAATCGGGTAGAGCAGGTTGGCCAACAGTGCCGTCAGCCAGTGTGTAACCCGAGATACAAGGAGACATCCTGATGGAAAAACTTGACCAAGAAATCGACACCATGCGCCAGGAATTTGAGTCACAGGGGCAAAAGCAGGCCCATGACAAATGGCAAGCCAGGGTCGATGAACTGCAGCGGGAACGCTCGGAAGCTCCCCAGCCGGAAGCGGCAGAACACTAGCCCCCGACGGCCATGCTGGCCATCGGTTGAGCAGATAATGAAAAACCACTGCCCTGAGTCAGGGCAGTGGTTTTTTTCAAGGGGCGGGCACCCCTGAGTTACAGGCGATAGAGATTCTGGGCTATGTCGAAGTGCGCCGCACTCTCCCCCGTGCCGCCGTTGAGCACTGTGTGGAAGAAGGTCGCCACCTTCTTGTTGGCGATGGCATCCCCCTCGAAGTAGGCGTGGGAATCCCCCACCTGGGGCTGATCGGTGAAGTCGACGTAGATGGCCGTCCTGGAGTCCAGCTTCCTGGTGTAGTGGCCGAGGCGCGCCTTCTGCTGCTCCCCCATCTTCATCCGCGACGCCATGAGGGCGCTGTCCCGCTCATTGATGGTGATGTAGAGGCGGTTGCGACACTGGATCCGGTCGACCCACTGGGCGTGGTCCTCGTTGTTGGTATCCGCCGCCACCATGACGACGTTGTCGAACAGCAGGTGGTTGGCGTTGTAGGTGCTGCTGCCGAGCAGGTGCTTGAACAGGTAGTTGCCCATGCTGTGCAGCATCAGGTTGATGGTGAAGGGGCAGCGTTTGTTTACCTCCTTCGAGAAGTAGCGATCCCAGGCCTCGCCGTTACCGGCAAACTTCTTCTGGGCCTTGCCCTCCAGCTCGGTCACATACTGGGCATTGAACTCCTCGAGCAGCAACCGCATCTTCTCCAGCACCCGATCCAGGGCCCCGGCAGAGGCCAGCGCATCGCGCTTGTCGCTCTTGTAGCTCAATACCCCCTGGACGCCCCCGCCATTGGCGGGCCAGCTGAAGCAGAGCACCTCGACCCCATACTGGGCCTCGAGACCGGCCGCCCGCTCAAGCACATCCTCCAGGTTGTTGTTGAAGCCATGGACGAACAGCAGCAGGTGCTTGCCGGTCTTGAGCTTCTGTTTGCCCGTCCCCGTACCGGCGCAGCGCTCCAGCAGCTTGCGCGCCACATAGGCGCTGGCCGGGTAGCTGGCGGCGGGATCCAGCCCCACGCTCTCGGCCATCTCGGGGGTGATCTGGTCGGGTAGCAAGTCGAGCTGCCATTTGTCTCCCTGGCGGCTGGCTTCCGCCAATCGCAACTCATTCGGGCCTGCCTCCGGCCTGTCGCCGAAGACGCCAAGGGGGCTCTTGCTCCCCTCGTTCACCACACGGTTGGTGACGATAAACATGATGTTCTCCTTTTCTCGTGCGCTCCTCAGGTGGCCAGCGACTCGTTTGAGGTCCTGACCGATTGGGAAAGAGCCTAGTCGGGATCCGGCGACTCTTCCTTGGGACAGAAACGACAAGGGCCATCAAAAGATGGCCCTTGTGGATTAGGGGTCATGGCGCCCCTTAGCAGCGGTTGCCGGCGCGGGCGACCCGCCCCTCGGCCAGCAGCTGGTAGCTGCCGGTGGCGGCGGGGACGAAGGCGGACTGCCCCTTCTCGAGGCGCAGTGACTGCTCACCCTGCTGGAGGACCACTGTGCCATCGATGGCAAACAGTATCTCGGCGCTGGCGGTGGTGAGTGCATGCTCACCGGCCGGGTAGACGCTGAAGGTGAAGTCAGGTACCGGCACCTCGAAGTGCTGCACCGCCCCTTCAAGGTGGGGGACCAGCAGGATCTGATCGTCCGGCTTGGGCAGGCAGCGGGTGCAATCCAGCAGCTCGGCCACGTCTATGTATTTGGGGGTGAGGCCGGCGCGCAGCACGTTGTCGGAGTTGGCCATGATCTCAAGACCCGTGCCGCGCACATAGGCGTGGGGGGTGCAGGCGTCCAGATACATGGCCTGACCCGGCTTGAGTGTCACCACGTTCAGCAAGAGCGGCGAGAAGAGCCCGACATCCCCCGGATACTGGGCAGCCAGACTGGTGATCAGCGCAAAGGTCTCTTCATCCTGATGGACGGCGGCATAGGCCAGCAGACCCGCGAGGGCGGCTTCCTTGCGAGTCCCCTCCAGCACCAGCAACTGGTGGAAGAAGTGTTGCAAGCCGGCCTCATCCTGTGACTGGCGCAGCGCCGCGGTCAGCTCGGCCAGCGCCGGCAGTGCCATGGCATCGAACAGCGCCAGTATGGCCGGGATGGTGCGAAAGCCGTTCATCGCCTGATAGGGGGTGAGGGCAAACACCAGCTCCGGTTTGTGGTTGGGGTCTTTGTAGTTGCGATTGGCGGCCGTTGGCGAGATGCCGGCGGCCTCTTCCTTGGCAAAGCCGGCTTCGGCCTGGGCCTTGCTCGGGTGCACCTGGATGGAGAGGGCCTTCTCGGCGCACAGCACCTTGAACAGGAAGGGCAGGCTGCCGAAGCGGGCCAGGGTGGCGTCCCCCAGCACGGCGGCGGGGGCGCGCTCTATCAGGGTCGAGAGCCTCTGCACATCTCCCGCCAGGGTCACCTCGGAGCAGCCGTTGGGGTGGGCTCCCATCCAGAGTTCCGCCTGGGGTTTGCCGGCCGGATTGGGGATGCCAAACAGTGTGGTGAGGGCGTCATGGCTGCCCCAGTCGTAACCTTGAATCGGATTTTGCATCAACAGAAAGGAGGGCAGATCTCGACTGCTCATAAGGGACGCCTCATTTGGTGTGAACAAAGTGGTTTGAAGAAAAGGGTGGAATTGACGGTCCGGCCCGGACTATAACATGGGCGGCCTTTGCCGCCGCAACCGCTTGCCTCTCTCTTGATCGGGATCATCATGTCACTCATCTTCAGCCAGCTGCTCGACGGCGCCCTCCACGACCAGGTTCCCTTCGAACGGATCTGGTTTGCCCAGGATCAGGGGGTGCCACCGGGCTTCAGCTACCAGGTCAACTTTCCCCGCCTCGAGCTGGTGTTCAGCGGCGAATACCTCAACCAGGTCTGGGACAGGGAGTCGGGCTGCCAGGAGATAAGCGTGCTGCCGGGGCAGGCGCTCTACATACCCCCGAACGGCTGGAACAAGCCGCTCTGGACCACGGATTGCTCGGTGCTGAGCCTGCTGTTTGGCAAGCGCCAGCTCGGTTTCAGCCTGGTGAGCAAGCGCCGGGAAGACCCGGATTTCTTCGATGTGCAAAAGCACAGCATCATGGCCCGGGCCGGCCATGTGAATGAGCACATACTGGCGGCCCTCAACGTGCTGGTGGAAGATCCTGGCCGCTCCCCCACCGACAACCACCTGTTGCAGGCGCTGCTCACCAGCGCCCGTCAATTGCTGGCGGAGTCCACCTTCGAGCGGCCGAGGGGGGCTGAGCTGTTTCACGGCATCTGCATCTATATCCAGGAGAACTTTCACCGCCCCATCACCCGGGACTCCATCGCCCACCGCTTCAACGTCTCGGCGAGCCACCTCTCCCACCTGTTTCGCGAGCAGGGGCACATGCGCCTGGCGGACTACATCAGCTGGGTACGCATCGATAGGGCCAAATTCATGCTGAAAAAATATCGCTTTCGCCTCGAAGAAGTGGCGAGCCGCTGTGGTTACGGCGATGTGAACTATTTCTGCCGGGTGTTCAAGCAAAAGACAGGGCTCACCCCCTCCCAGTACCGCGCCCTGAGCCAGCCCCAGGGCCAGAGCGAGAGCCTGACGCCATGACGGCGGCGCTCGCCATGGCCGAACTGCACTGGCTTGCACCTCATGGGGCGCAAAGAGAAGTGGCGCATTGTGATCCAGTCCCCGACTATGGTCGGACATGCACGCCCGCCATTTGATTATGCAAATGGATGGGCTAAGATGGCCGCGCGCAACGATCAACGATCAGATTGATAACAAACGGAAGTTAGGAGATGCCGATGGAAAGCAAAGTAGTTATCCCGACCCAGGGTCAGAAAATCACCGTCGATGCCAGCGGCAAGCTGCAGGTTCCCCACAACCCCATCATTCCGTTTATCGAAGGGGATGGTATCGGTGTGGACGTGACCCCGGCCATGCTGAACGTGGTGAACGCTGCGGTCGAGAAAGCCTACAAGGGCGAGCGCAAAATCGCCTGGATGGAGATTTATACCGGCGAGAAATCGACTCATGTCTATGGCGAAGGTGCCTGGCTGCCGGCCGAAACCCTGGATTTCATTCGTGAATACTGCGTGGCCATCAAGGGCCCGCTGACCACGCCGGTCGGTGGCGGTATTCGCTCCCTCAACGTGGCCCTGCGTCAGGAGCTGGATCTCTACATCTGCCTGCGCCCGGTCCGTTACTACGAAGGGACCCCGAGCCCGGTCAAGCACCCCGAGCTGACCGACATGGTGATCTTCCGCGAGAACGCCGAAGACATCTACGCCGGTATCGAGTGGAAGGCGGACAGCGATGAAGCCAAGAAGGTGATCGCCTTCCTGCAAAACGAGATGGGCGTGAAGAAGATCCGCTTCCCCGAGTCCTGCGGCATCGGCATCAAGCCCATGTCCAAGGCCGGTACCGAGCGTCTGGTCCGTGCCGCCATCGAGTACGCCATCGACAACGATCGCGACTCCGTGACCCTGGTGCACAAGGGCAACATCATGAAGTTCACCGAAGGTGCCTTCAAGGATTGGGGCTATGCCCTGGCCCAGAAAGAGTACGATGCCCAACTGATTGACGGCGGCCCCTGGTGCTCCTTCAAGAACCCGAAGACCGGCAAGACCATCATCGTCAAGGACGTCATCGCCGATGCCTTCCTGCAACAGATACTGCTGCGTCCGGCCGAGTATGACGTCATTGCCTGTATGAACTTGAACGGTGACTACATCTCCGACGCCCTGGCCGCCCAGGTCGGTGGCATCGGTATCGCCCCGGGCGCCAACATCGGTGACGGCGTGGCCCTGTTCGAGGCCACCCACGGCACTGCCCCCAAGTACGCAGGTCAGGACAAGGTGAACCCGGGTTCCCTCATCCTCTCCGCCGAGATGATGCTGCGCCACATGGGCTGGGTCGAAGCGGCCGATCTCATCATCAAGGGCATGGAAGCGGCCATCGCCAACAAGACGGTCACCTATGACTTCGAGCGACTGATGGAAGGCGCCACCCTGCGCTCCTGCTCCCAGTTCGCCCAGGACATGGTCGATCAGATGTAAGCGGTGAGACTGAAATGCAAAACCGGCGCCATGTGCGCCGGTTTTTTTATGGGTGAAGAGCTGAGGGACTTATTGCGCCTGCTCTGCGTGCTGCTGATAGCGCTGCTGCCATTTGCTGCTTTCGGCTTCGTCGCCCTGGGTCTGCCAGAACTCGCAGATGGAGTTGGCGAGCTCGGATGCCATGGCATGATCGCCATCGCGACGACTCATCAGATATTGTCCAAGCCAGCTTTGATATTGTTTCATTGCCCGATCTCCTTATCTAAGGTGCCCCTGGTGTCGCTCGCTGGAACAGGCCGCCAGCATTGACTCAACCGGGTCACTTGTGGTGCCGCGCCGCCGCTCGTTGTGCCCACCGGACTGGGTGGTGATCTTGCAGGATCAAGGCGCTAACGGGGCGCAGATGTCAAAAAACGGACCCTATCTTATCACAAAATAACCAACTTGGGGGGATTGACGGCGGGGAGAGCGGGACGGGGAGTGGCAAATCGTCGGCAAAGAGCATGCCATCTTGCTGATCCCAGAAGAGAAAAACCCGCCAGGGTGGCGGGTTTCTTGGTTGAAAAAAAGATCAGAGGTGGGCAGTGGCGAGGTATTTTGCCATCTCCTCGGCGGGCACCATGCCGCCGCCGGTGGCCCACACCAGGTGGGTGGCCTGCGCCATGCGACCGGCATCCAGAGCGCGCGATGCCTGCCAGTCGCCATCGGCGCTGACCCGCCAGGGGCCCGGCATACCGGCCAGGGCGGAGGGTTCGAGGCGGATCTGCTCATCCCGGGCCAGCAGCCCCAGCAGGTCATACATCTCCTGATCGCTCAGGGTGTAGAAGCCATCGAGCAGCCGCTCCATGGCGCGGCCGACGAAACCGGAGGCGCGTCCTACCGCCAGGCCGTCGGCGGCGGTGAGGTTGTCGATCCCCAGATCCTGCACCGCGATGGCATCGTGCAAGCCGGTGTGCACCCCGAGCAGCATGCAGGGGGAGTGGGTGGGTTCTGCGAAGAAGCAATGAACGTTGTCCCCGAACGCGAGCTTGAGGCCAAAGGCCACCCCGCCGGGACCACCACCGACGCCGCAGGGGAGGTAGACGAACAGCGGATGGTCGGCATCCACCTTGATGCCCATCTCATCGAACTGTTTTTTCACCCGCTCACCGGCCACCGAGTAGCCGAGGAACAGGGTGCGGGAGTTCTCGTCATCGATGAAGAAGCAGTTGGGGTCGCGTTCGGCCTCCTTGCGCCCCTGCTCCACAGCTACCCCATAATCTTCCGCATATTCCACGACGATCACGCCGTGTTCGCGCAACTTGCGCTTCTTCCACTCCCGCGCATCGGCGGACATGTGGACGGTGACGGTGAAGCCGAGCTTGGAGCTCATGATGCCTATGGACATGCCGAGGTTGCCGGTGGAGCCCACCGCAATGCTGTACTGGCCGAAGAACTGGCGAAACTCCTCGCTGAAAAGCGTGCGATAGTCGTCCTCCTCTCGCAGCAACCCGGCCTTGATGGCCAGCCGTTCGGCGTGGGTCAGCACCTCGTAGATGCCGCCGCGCGCCTTGATGGAGCCCGAGATGGGCAGGTGGCTGTCTTTTTTCAGCAGCAACTTGCCGGTCAGCTCGACGCCGTAACGCTGGTTCAGAGTGGCCTGCATCGCCGGGATGGCCGCTATCTCGGACTCCAGAATGCCCTTGCTGGCACGGGTCTCGGGGAAGGCGTCGCACATGTAGGGGGCGAAGCGGGCGAGCCGGGCGGAGGCATCCGCCACATCGCTGCCATCCAGTCCCACATAGGGCAGGCCGACCTCGAGCGTGGTGGCCTTGGGGTTGAACCAGGTCACGGGCTCGAGTGCTATCAGGGATTGCACCAGCGGAAATTGGCTTGTGAGTTGTTGGACGTCGATGTTTTTCATGGGATGTCTCTGTCTTGTTACACGATATAGGAGAGCAGGAAGGTACCGGCCAGCGCCATCAGAGAGGCGACAAAGGTGGCACTGGTGTAGTACTTGAGCGTTTCGTTCAGGGTGGCGCCGCAATACTGCTTGACCAGCCAGAACAGGGAGTCGGTCACCATGGTGCAGCCGATGGCGCCGGATCCGATGGCCAGCGTCATGATCTCCGGGCTGATGTTCGGGTAGTGCACCATGATGGGGGAGACGATGGCGGTGGCCCCCATCATGGCGACGGTAGCGGAGCCCACGGCGGCGTGCAGCACTATGGCCACCAGCCAGGCCAGCAGTATGGGGTGCATGTCCAACTGGGAGAGGATGGTCGCCAGGCTGTCCCCTAAGCCGCTCGCCTTGAGCACGCCGTTGAAGGCACCGCCCGCGCCGATGATCAGCAAGATGTTGGCGATGGAGGAGAAGCACTCCTCTGTCTTGTTCAGCAGCCCTTCCATCTTCATCTGCTGACGGATCCCCAGCACGTAGTAGGCGGTGAAGGCGGCGATAAACATGGCGGTGATGGGGTTGCCGATAAACTCCAGCAGGGTATAGAGGTGGCTGGCGTGATCCATGTTGAGCTCGGCCACCGTCTTGGCCAGCATCAGCAGTATGGGCAGCAGCACGGTGAAGAGAGAGGCACTCAAGGTAGGGAGGCTTGCCTCATCCCGGGCCTCGATATTCGCAAAGGCGGCGGGTACCTCCTTGAACGGCACCCGTTTACCCAGCAGTTTCAGAAACAGCGGGCCGCCTACCAGGGAGGCAAACAGCCCGACCGCCAGACCATAGACGATGACGGAGCCTATGTCGGCACCTAGCTGATTGGTGACATAGAGCGCGGCCGGGTGGGGCGGCACTATGCAGTGCACGGCCATCAGGGCGGTGCAGAGCGGGATGGCCAGGGTCAGCAGCGAGGTTTTGGTCTTGCGGGCGATGGAGAAGGCGAGCGGAATGAGCAGTACCACCCCCACTTCGACAAACAGGGTGATGCCGCACACCAGACCGACCAGCACCATGATCACCTGGGGCGAGAGCCAGCGGCATTTTTGCAGGGCGAGACCGATGCGCTCCGCCGCCCCCGACACCTCCATCATCTTGCCGAGTATGGTGCCAAGACCGATGACGGCGGCGAGAAAGCCCAGGGTGCCGCCTATGCCCGCTTCCATGGCATTGACCATCTTGACCGGGTTCATCCCCATCATGGTGCCCACATAGAAGCTCGCCAGCAGCAGGGCGAGGAAAGGATGCACCTTGCCCTTCACTATGGTGAAGACAATCAGGATGATGCTAGTCAGCAAGGTACCGACGACCCACACTTCAGAATTCATACTGCGCCTCTACATGTGTAATGAGTGATGATTTATGCGCTATTGAATGAAAATGACGGGCGGCTGACAAATGATGAAAATGGCCTCTTGGATGAACTGGGTTGATGCAAAGGTGCCACATTCATCACATTTAGCGGTATTTATGTGACTTGGGTTCGGTTACGTCATCCTGAATCGGGTCGTCCGGGATATCATGACGGCGATGTTGAGCCTGTGACGGGGAAGGCGGATGTATACCGAAGACAACTATGTATCGAGAAACAAGCTGCTGAGCGGCTATCAGCTCGCCAAGCTGCACACCTTCGAGGCGGCGGCCCGCCACAGCTCCTTCGCCCTGGCGGCGGATGAGCTGGCGCTCAGCCCGAGCGCGGTGAGCCACAGGATCAGTGCGCTGGAAGAGGAGCTCGGCTTCAAGCTGTTCCAGCGTTTTCACCGCAAGGTGATGCTGACCGCAGAGGGGCAGCGGGTCTTCTGGGCACTCAAGTCGTCGCTTGAGTTCATCAATCAGGAGATCCTGGAGATCAAAAATCAGGAGCTGTCCGGTTCCCTGACCGTCTATTCGCGCCCCTCCATCGCCCAGTGCTGGTTGGTGCCGCGGCTCGCGGATTTTTCCCGCCTGCATCCCCAGATCGATCTCAACATCATGACCGGCAACGAGAACGTCAATCTGCACGGCTATGGCATCGATCTGACGATCTATTTCGATGACAAGGTGCCGGAGCGGCTCGCCATCCACCCGCTGATGGATGAATACATGGTGCCGGTGTGCAGCCCCGAATATGCCGAGCGGCACCAGCTGCTCAACAACCCGGACAACTTGAACCACTGCCGCCTGCTGCACGACAGGCAGGCCTGGGGATATGACTCCGACACCGACGAGTGGTGCAGCTGGGCTCGCCAGGCCGGGATCTCCCTAGATGGCTGCCAGTCGAGCATGGGCTTCGATCGCTCCGATCTCGCCATCATAGCCGCCATGAATCACGCCGGCGTGGCCATGGGTCGCAAGAACCTGGTACGTCAGCGGCTGGAGCGCAACGAACTGGTGGAGCCCTTCCCGGGCAAGGCGGTTCGCTGCCATCAGCGCTACTACATGGCGACGCTCCCCCATCGCCAGTGCCCCAAGATCCAGGCATTCATCGAATGGATAAACGCCCAGGCAAAGGAAATTGATTGAACCAGGGACAGAGATACACAGCAGCAGAACTGCCCGGTCTCGATCTCATTTCATTCGACCTTGGAATGAAGAGGCCAATATTTGTACATTTCGTGCCTATGGGCTTAAGCCGCGGTATGGCTTGCTATATATGAACGCAGATGCTTGGATGACACCCCTTTTATCTCTGTGACAAATACCTGGGGAAGTGGGCCGATTAACCCATGTTGAAGAAATAATGTCTGTGGAGTGGTGAGCCGATAAGATCCCTGATGTGAATTAACCACGGTGAATAATGATCATGGGATTGTCAGGAATAGCGCTGGCACTATAAAATCATTATGTTGTTATCGAGTGGACATGCTATTCTCAAAATGAGTTATCCCTGTGACATACAAAAATAATTCTGTGAGGAAGTAATGAACGAGTTTCTGAAGGTTCTGCTGAACATTCGCAGCTTGCGCGCTGCCATTCGTGAACTGCCGTTTGAGCAACTGCAAGAAGCGAAAGAAAAGTTTGATCTGGTATATAACGAGCGTGCCGAGTCCGTAGAGCAAGAGCGTGCCGAGCAGGAAGAGCGTCAGCGCAAGCTGAGCGAGTTTACCGAGATGCTGCAACAGGCTGGCATCGATCCGCGCGAGCTGATCGGCAGCGTGGCTGCACCGGCCGCTGCTGGCGCGACCAAGAGCAAGCGTGCTCCGCGTCCTGCCAAATACAAGTATCAGGAAGATGGCCAGGAGAAGACCTGGACCGGCCAGGGCCGCATGCCCAAAGCCATTGCCGAGCAAGTTGCGCTGGGCAAGGATCTGAACGACTTCCTGATCTGATTGTCAGGATAGCGTCGTCAATAATGCCGCCCAAGGGGCGGCATTATTATTTTCAGGATCCTGTCTATCTATTGCCCATCCAGGAAGCCACCTAATTAGGATCGCCCAACCACAATAGCCATGACCATCATGGGCCAATAAAAAGTATCCTTTGGCGGTAAGCCAATCTCTGTCGCGCCTCGTCAGCGACACAATGAGGACTCATACAGCCCATTTGTTATCTCTGATGACAAAAGATGACAAATAATGGCCCGTCCTTATGGAATGAAATAGGTGGATTGACGGGCATGCCTCCCGCTTTGCCTAGCTACCCATTCTCCTATCAATGGGGAAGTGCTGGTCCCTCTCGCACTATTTTTCTTTCCCCATCACTGCCCTATTTGACACCCCTTTTCAGACAATATGTGAATGTCATTTCTCGGGGGGGATTGAATAGGGGCCTGGCGACCCCGCTGCGAATAAATAGGAAATAGGTCAGCTGACCGGCTGGCCGAGATCACTGCGAAGGGGAATGGGGTGACTGTGTGCAAATTGACGGCGCGCCATGACCCCATCGGCCAGCATGGCCAGCAGGGTCTCACTCTCTTGCCAGCCGAGGCAGGCATCGGTGACCGACAAGCCATATTGCAGCTCACTCAGTGGCGCCGGTTTCTGGCTGCCCCCCTGCAGAAAGCTTTCGACCATGACGGCGGCGATGGTATTGCTCCCGCCCCGCAACTGGCGGCAGAGCTCCCCGGCGACCCGAAGCTGGTTCTGGTGCAGTTTCTGGCTGTTGCCGTGGCTGCAATCCACCATCAGCCGAGGGTTGAGCCCCTGGCGCACCAGGCGCTCGGCCGCGTCCATCACGTCGCTCTGGTGGTAGTTTGGCAGGGTACCGCCACGCAATATGATATGGCCGCTCGGGTTGCCCTCGCTCCTGATCACCACCATGCCCCCCTGGCTGCCAGGGGCGGTGAACAGATGGGAGGCCTCGCTGGCCAGGATGGCATCGATGGCCACCCTGATGTTGCCATCCGTGCCGTTCTTGAAGCCGACCGGACAGGGCAGGGCCGAGGCCAGTTGTCTGTGTACCTGGGATTCGGTGGTGCGAGCACCGATCGCTCCCCAGCTGACGAGATCCGCCAGATAGAGGAAGCTGGTGGTATCGAGAAACTCGGTGGCGGTGGCCAGCCCCAACCGGTTGATGTCGAGCAGCAGCTGACGTGCCAGGCGGAGCCCGTGACCGATGTCGTTGCTGCCATCGAGATGAGGGTCGAATACCAGCCCCTTCCAGCCGACCGTGGTGCGCGGTTTCTCGAAATAGGTGCGCATCACTATATGCAGGTGCTCCTGATGCTCGGTGGCGAGCCGTGCCAGCCTCTTGGCATAGTCGAGGGCGGCGACGGGATCATGGATGGAGCAGGGGCCTATCACCACCAGCAGACGATCATCTACCCCGCTCAGGATCTGGCGTACCTGGTGGCGGTGCTGGTCAATGTGCTGCGCCATGTCGGCCGGGCAGGGATGCTGTGCCAACAGGTCGGCAGGGGTGGGGAGCGCCTCCACCGCGAAGGCGCGCATTACCGAATTCAAAACAGCCATCTGGGGTTACCTTGCAGTGCAAATGGGGTCGACGACGTGTCCGGAGCGTTCGGGTGTCTGGATCAGGGGATCTGCGCCCGGCACACATCATCTTTGTTGAGAGTGATTATCATTATCTTGCTGTTCGTCTCAAATGCAAGCACTACCGAGAGGATCACCAAAGATGGGGGGCTGGCTGAAAAAGGGGGAAGGAAAACGGCAACCAGGCCCGCTCCCGAGCGGGAGAAGGCCTGATAAGAGCAAGGAATACAGGGTGTTATCAGCTATCCATCACGACATGGCGATCCTGATGGTAGGCGTCTTCATCCTTGCCGCTGCGCCAGTAAGGCACTGCGTAGACCCGCTGGCGATCGGTGTCCAGGGTCCGCCTGACATGACGACGCAGGGGCACCACCAGACCCTCTTCCCCCCCGAACCAGAAATAGCTCTCCTCGGCGGCCATGGGCAGGGAGGTGAAGTACTCCACCAGGGGGCCGGTCTGGTCCGGCGTGCCGACAAACCAGCGCAGGCTGACCCCTTCGGGCAGGGACAGATCCTGCACATCGTCCTGATGGGGCACCAGCAGGGCGATATGGCCCCTGGCCTCTGCCGGCATCACCTCGGCCATGGCGCTGATGGCGGGCAGGGAGGTGAGATCGCCGGCCATGTAGTAGTGAGCGGCCAGCTGCAACATGGGGTCCGGGCCGCCCGGACCCGAGATGGCGAGCCTGTCCCCCGGCTTGGCGTGGAGGGCGAAGCGGCTGGCGGGGCCGACGTCGCCGTGCAGGGCGAAGTCGATGTCGATCTCCAGGGCCTCGCGGCGGAAGGCACGGATGGTGAAGGTGCGGATGATGGGCTTCTGGCTCGGATCCTCCCAGCGGGGACCCTTGGGGGTCGGGGTTGGCAGCACTATCTCGCTCTGGCCCGGCCGGGGCAGCATGATCTTGATATGGGCACCGCCACAGCTGAAGGGGTAATCCGCCAGTTCGGGGCTGGTCAGGCAGACTCGGCGCAGATGAGGGCTCACATCGTGGACATGCTTGACGGTGAGCAGGCGAGGGCGATTGACCGGGGCGGGCTGTGACATTTGAGTACTCCTGACAGACGAGAGCGCTCATTTTTCATCAAATGAAAACTATTATCAATTGCTTTGTTATGAAGAGGATACAAGGGCAGCCAGCATGGAGGTCATGTCGGCCGCCCTGGGGGCTGACCGGGCTCTAGCTCCGATCGCTCCCTCCCAGCGCCCGGTAGATCCCGGCCATGGTCTTGAGCTGGCTCTGTTGCTGGGCCAGCACGCCGAGCTCGGCATCCCACAGTCGATTCTGCTCGTCCAGCCAGGGCTGAACCCCGGTGGCGCCCGCCAGGAAGCGGGCCCCCGCCAGCCGCTCGGCCTCTTTGGCATAGGCCAGCTGCTGCTCGAGATAACGCAGCCGCTGCTCCCCCTGCTGGCGAGCGGCCAGGCCGTCTTCCACCTCCAGCAGGGCCGTATAGAGCTGCTTGCGAAACTCGGTCTCGGCTATCTGATAGTCAATCTCGGAGCTCGCGATGGAGAGCCGGGTCTTGTTGTACTCGAGGAAGGGGAGCGCCAGGGTCGCCCCCAGGGTCCCCACCGGGTTTTGCAGCACCTGGGTCAGGGTGTCCGAGGTGGTACTGGCGCCGCCGGTGAGGCTGAGGGTGGGGTAGAAACCGGTGCGGATCTCGTCCCCTCTGGCCAGCGTCTTGCGAAGGCGCAGCTCCGCGGCCCGCACGTCTGGGCGCCTGGCCAGCACATCGGCGGGGATGCCGACCGCCAGCGTCGGAATGGGGCCCATGGCGAGGGAGGTCGGGGCAAATTCCAGCGGGCCGCTGCTGCGGCCGAGCAGCAGGCGCAGGGCGTTGCCGGCCTGCTCCCGTTGCAGGGTGAGAGAGGCGAGCTCCGCCTGCTTGCCGGCTTTCTGCTGGCTGGCCTGTACCAGATCGAGGCGGGTGACGGCCCCTGCGTCATATTTTGCCCGGGTCAGCCGCTCTATCCGCTCGTAGTTGGCCAGCTGACGCTCGCCAAGGGAGAGGGCCGAGCCGAGATACGCCAGCTGCCAGTATTGCTCCAGGGTCTTGCCTACCAGCATCAGGCGGGTGGCGGCGCGATCCTGCTCGCTGGCCTCTGCCTCCCACTGCGCCTGATCCCGCACCGAGGCGAGCCGGCCCCAGAGATCCACCTCATAGCTCAGGTTGAAGGAGGGGCCCAGGTTGCTGCTGGCGCTGCCATCCTTGATGTTCTTGTTGCCGCTCGCCCCCAGGCTGGCGTTGACCGAAGGGGTGAGGTTGGTGTCGGCGAGATCGGCGCCGAGCAGGGCGCTCTTGAGCCTGAGCCCCGCCACCTGCATGTCCGGGTTGGCCGCGAGCACCTTATCGACCAGCTGGTCGAGGGCGGGATCCCGGAACCCCTGCCACCAGAGCCCGGCCTGCTGGCCGCCAAGATCCCGGGCGTCCTGCTGCCACGCTGGCGCCACATCCAGTTCGGGTCTCTGGTAGGTGCTCTGCTGGCTGCAGGCACCGAGGCAGACGGTGAGCACCAGGCTGAGCGCAGTCTTTGACCAGAGGCGCAGCCCCCGGCCGGATACGTTGTGCATCATCATTCCCTCGCCAGTGCCTCGACCGGATCGAGCCGGGCCGCATTGCGGGCGGGCAGGTAACCAAACAGGATCCCGATGAGCGAGGAGCAACCGAAGGCCATCAGGATGGAGAAGAGCGAGAAGCGCATCTGGAAGCTCTCCACGAGCAGGGAGAAGATAAAACCGATGAAGATGGCCAGGCCGATGCCGAGCAGGCCCCCCAGCAGGCTGACCATCACAGCCTCGATCAAAAATTGCTGCAGGATGTCGGACTGACGGGCGCCGACTGCGATGCGGATCCCTATCTCCCGGGTGCGCTCCACCACAGACACCAGCATGATGTTCATCACCCCGACCCCGCCGACGATGAGGGAGATCACCGCGATGGCGGAGACCAGCAGCGTCAGGGTAGCCG
This sequence comes from Aeromonas sp. S16(2024), assembly GCF_041403065.1. Taxonomy (NCBI): domain Bacteria; kingdom Pseudomonadati; phylum Pseudomonadota; class Gammaproteobacteria; order Aeromonadales; family Aeromonadaceae; genus Aeromonas; species Aeromonas sp. S16(2024). The sequence goes on from NZ_JBGLQX010000007.1 coordinate 102,458, forward strand.
TGGTCTTCTCCACCGACTTGACGATGCTGTCGCTGCTGAAGGTGAAGAAATCCTTCACCCCGTGGCGCTGGGTCAAGAGCGCCACGGCGGCCTGCTCGGCCAGCGCGGGCTGGACCCCGTCCTTGACCCTGATGGTGATCTGGCTGAAGTGGTTCTGGGAGATGAGGCGGCTCATTACGGCGCTGTAAGGCAGCCAGACATTGACCGACTGGCTGCTGGGGCCAAAGCCGGTCTCCTGGGCCACCACGCCGACGATGCGCACCGGCAGGGTGCCGACCAGCACCACCTGGCCGACGGGATCCGTCTTGCCGAGCAGGCTGGTGATGGTCTTGCCATCCACCACGGCCACCGCCGTCCGGCTGCGGATGTCCCGCTCGTCGAGCAGGCGGCCCTGGGTGAGGGTCATCCCCTTGACCCGGAAAAAGTCGCTGCCGACTCCCACCACGCTGCCGCTGCTGGTCTTGTTGCGATAGCGCAACTGGCCCGAGGTGGCGATCTGGGGGCTGGCCCCCTCCAGATAGGGCTGGCCGAGCAGGGCGTCGAGATCCCGCTCGTTCAGGGTCTGGATGCTGGCGGCCTTCTCGTCGCCCCAGTCCTTGCCGGGGAAGATGTCGATGGTATTGGTGCCCATGGCGTTGATGTCGTCGATCACCTTGGCGCGGGCCCCCTGGCCGAGCGCCACCACGCTGACCACGGCGGCGATGCCGATGATGATGCCGAGCATGGTGAGGAAGGTGCGCATGCGGTGGGCCAGCATGGCGTGCAGGGCCATGCGACCCGCCTCCCGGTAGCGATCCCAGCCCTGGCTGCCGCGTTTGGCGACGGAGGCGGTGGGGAGCCGGTCCGGCGCCGGCTCGCGGGCTTTCTGCCCGGTAGCTGGCCGGGGGAGGGCGCAAGATAGCTGTTCGACGCTGGCCTGGGGGATCTGCTGACGCTCTTCCATCCCCTGGGCCTTATCTGGGGAGATGGCGAGGCTGGCAGCCGGCTGGCCGCTGTCCTCTACCACGCGTCCGTCCCGCAGGGTGATGATGCGATTGGCGTGGTTGGCCACCGCCATGTCGTGGGTCACCAGAATGATGGTGTGACCCTGGGCGTGCAGCTCCTTGAGGATGGCCATCACCTCCTTGCCGCTGTGGCTGTCGAGGGCGCCGGTGGGCTCGTCGGCCAGGATCACCTCGCCGCCATTGGCCAGCGCCCTGGCTATGCTGACCCGCTGCTGCTGGCCGCCGGAGAGTTGGCCCGGCCTGTGGTGGCTGCGATCGCTCAAGCCCAGGCGGGTCAGCAGGGTGCGGGCACGTATCTGGCGCTCGGGGCGGGAGGTGCCGGCATAGATGGCGGGGATCTCCACGTTGGCGGCCGCATCCAGATGGGGCAGCAGGTGGTAGCGCTGGAAGATGAAGCCGAAGTGGTGGCAGCGCAGCCGCGCCAGGGCCAGGGCATCCAGACCGGCGGTGTCCTGACCACGAAACAGGTATTGGCCGCCGCTCGGACGATCGAGGCAGCCCAGCAGGTTCATCAGGGTGGACTTGCCGGAGCCGGAGGCACCGACGATGGCCACCATCTCCCCCGCCGCTATGGTCAGATCCAGCGGGTGCAGCACCGTCACCTCGTGCTCCCCGCTCTGGTAGCGGCGCTCTATGCCCTTGAGCTGGATCAGGGGCTCGCTCACGGGACCATCTCCATCTCATCGTTCTGGACGGGCTTGCCCTGCTCCAGTGTCACCTTGTCCTGCTCGTCAAGGCCGCTCACCACCTCTATCTTGATGTCATCCTTCATGCCGGTCTTGATGCGGCGGGTCTCTTTCTGCCCGTCCTCCTTGAGCAGAGAGACCTCATATTCGTTCTCCCCCAGCTTCTTGCCGAGGGCGGTCTGGGGGATGGCCAATACCTGTTTGCGTTCACCCAGCACTATGGTGACCTGGGTCGTCATGGCGACCCTCAGCTGATGGTCGGGGTTGGGCACATCGAACAGGGCGTAGTAGTAGATGGCGGCATTGCTGGTGGTCGTGGTGTTGGCGCTCTGCTCGTTGATGTTGGTGGGGGCCAGATCGACAGTGCGCAGGGTGCCGTGATAGCGGCGGTCCGGGTCTCCGATCAGGGTGAAGTAGACCGGCATGCCGGCCCTGACCTTGGTGACATCCGCCTCCGAGATCTGCGCCTTGACCGTCATGGTGTCCAGGTTGGCGAGCTTGAGCAGGGTCGGGACCGTCTGGCTGGCGGCCAGGGTCTGCCCCTGGCGGGTCACTATGCTGACGACGGTGCCATCCATGGGGGCTTGAATGCGGTTATAGCCGAGCTCCGTCTTGGTGCGCTCCACCTTGATCAGGGCGTTGTCGATGTCCGCCTGGGCGCTCTGCAGCTCTGCCCGGGTGACGGCCAGCTGCGCCTCTGCGCTCTCCAGATCGGCCCGGGAGCTCGCCTCCTGCTTGAACATCTGCTGCTGGCGGCGCCAGGCCAGCTCGTTCTGCTTGAGCTGTGCCTGCTTGATCTTGAGCTGGGCACGGCGGCTGGCCAGCTCGGCCTCGGCGGTCTTGAGGTTGTTCTGGGCTATCAGGGGATCTATCTCTGCCAGCAGGTCCCCCTGCTTGACCTGTTGCCCGGCCTCCACCGCCAGATAGGTGACCTGACCCGAGACCTGGGCCCCCACATCCACCTGCTCTATGGCCTGCAGTACGCCGCTGGCCAGCACCGTCTGCTCCACGTCCTGACGGGTCACGGTGGCGGTCAGCACGGGGTCCGGGGTCTTGCCGGGCCAGGCCAGCCAGACCACGAGGGCCAGCAGTGCCAGGGCAAGCAGGGCATATTTGCCTGGTTTTGGAAGAGTCTTCATTTATCACCTGAACGAAACGAGTGAAGGCGTGCGAGGGCGATATCCTGCAGCAAATGGCACTTAAAAAGAAGCGAGCAATGTGTAAGAAATCATGTAGATGAAGTTGTCAATTAAGTGGCCGGGTGACGGCGGGAGGAGGGAGGGTGGACCAGCATGATACCCGCTGGGGGCGGTGCAAGGGGCCGGGAGGTCTACCTAGGGGATAAATGCAGGGAGCCCGCTCGTTGAGCGGGCTCCCGGGTACTCAACCGACGGCCTTGAGCTGCTCGGCATAGGGCTCGTGGCAGATCTGGATATCGACGGGCAGCTTGTAGATGAGCAGGCGGGCCAAGGATCCCTCCATCCAGTGGTGGCGGCTGCCGACCAGCAGGAGCGAGGCCGGGTGGGTGCTCAGCCACTGGCCCAGATCCCTGACCACGTCATCGACCACCAGGCAGTGGTAATCCACCGGATGAGGCAGCAGGGCGATGAGTTCGCTGATGATGGCCTTGGCATCCAGCGTGCCCTGGGCACTGCGCTCTTCCTCGGACAGCGACAGGCTATTGCGGCGCACCTTGCTGCTGTGCGTCAGGTGCAACAGGGTCAGATCGCCCCCCAGCCCCTGTGCCAGGCGGCTCGCCTTGGCCAGCGTCTCCTGCTCGTAATCCTTGCCTTCCAGCAACAGCACTATGTTGGTGTGGGTCATCAGCAGTTCTCCTTGGCATGGCGCGGGTCACCGGGAACAAAGGGGCTGTCCCCTACCACAGTGATCCCGCTCTGTATTGCATGGTTCTCACTAGTCTGTGGGCGCCAGACGTCATCCTTTGTCGGTGAGGGCGCGCAAGATCACCTTTGTTTACATCAGCATAACAGAGGCAGTTGAACGGAGAATGAAGACATGCCGCCCATGGCCCCCTTGATGGAGGAATGAGATGGGTAAATGGTCTATGGGCAGCATAGCTGTGGGATTTTTTTTGGATGAGCCTGGTGATCATGCTGCTCGCCCGGCTTCGAGCCAAGGTGCCGGGACCTGGTGTCGAAGGGGGGAATCCCAGTGGCGGTCGGCGGGCCGCCACTGTGACAGGGGCTGGCTGGGGGCTTATGACAGCTGTCGGGTCAACCAGGGAAGCCCCTCTTTCTTGCGGCTGAGGGCACCCGCCAGCTGGACCGGCTCGACTGGCAGTATGCCCCTGCTGGCAAAGTGGAGCTCACTGCTCCCCTTGGCCAGATCGGTCAGCATCAAGACATAGCCATCCAGCGAGTCCTGGGTCAGCCTCTGCGTCATGGCGTGATGCAGCTCCTCCATCCGGCTGTGCACCTGGCTCGGATCCATCACGCAGATCTGGCTGACCATGAGGGAATGACCCGCTATCTGGTAAGCCTTCTCGTCGGCAACGAGCAGCTCGCACAGGGGGGTATCGCCCAACTGGGTGCGCCGCTCCAGCAGGGTCTGGGCAAAGGGGGCCAGGGCCAGATCGGCGATGGGCAGCAGCCGGTCGACCGCGAGCCTGTCCTCTGCCGTGGTGGTGGGGGAGGTGAAGTTGAAAGTGTCGCTGATGATGGCCCCCAGCAACAACCTGGCCTGGGCGCGGGACAGATTGTCATGGCCCATCAGCTCCAGCAGCACAGTGGCACTGCACCCGACCGCCCTCACCCAGGCATCGAGGGGGCCACGGGTGATGAGGGTGCCGATGCGGTGGTGATCGATGAGGCCCTGCACATCGGCCTCCGCCAACCCCTCAGGCCCCTGCTCCAGTTCGCTGAAATCCACCAGAAAGACCGGCTTGTCGGCGACGCTGCCCGTCAGAACCGGGGGGGCCTCCACCCCTGCCGTCTCCAGGATGAAGCGGGTCTCGGCAATGGGTTCACCCAATGCATAGGCCTGGGCGGGGCGACCCTGACGGTTGAGCCAGTCGGCGGTGACCAGCGCGGTGCAGATGCTGTCGCTGTCGGGATTCTTGTGGCCAAAGACATGAAGCATGAGGCGGTTCCTGATGTGGGGTGATGGTCTCGGCGCTGTGTCGCGGCGCCGGGCCAGAGGGGGCCATGGGGCCCGAGTCGGTTCCACTCTACTGTCTGGCGGTGATGGGGGCAAATCCGGCCAGGCTCTGGTCTCTGGCCTGGGGCACCGAGAGTCGGAGAAGGAGAGGGCGCACCGCCGTCATTGACCAGGGCCACTGGCGGCGGGTCCGGGGTATGGGGTGACTGCGTGGGCGTGCTTGGGTTCGTGATTTCGGGCAGATCACCGAAAGAATTGAAGACCCGCCACTTTGGGCATGCCGCCAAAGGGGATGGTTCACCTTTCCGGGCAGGTTGCCGGAGAGGTTTGCTACTCGTCTTCCCGGTCAGGCCACCGAAAAGGTTGAAGGCCCGCTTCTCTGGGCAGGTCACCGAGGGGGGGATGGTTCGCCACTCAGGGCTGGTGCCGGAAGGCAGATGACTCACTCCCGGTCAGGTCATCGAAGGGGCTGATGGCTCGCCGCCCCTGAGGCGGCGAGCGGCGTCGATGGCTTGCCGCACCGCCCTCAGGAGGCAAGCAGTTCGCGGGCATTGGCCAGGGTGTTGTCGGTGATCTGATCCCCCCCCAGCAGACGGGCCAGCTCGTTGAGGCGGGCACCCTGGTTGAGCGCCTGCATCTGGGTCTCCGTGGTCTTGCCGTCCGTGTGCTTGCTGACCACCATGTGCTGGTGACCCTTGCCGGCCACCTGGGGCAGGTGAGTGACCACCATCACCTGGGTGGATTCGCCGAGCTGGCGCAGCAGACGGCCCACCACGGCCGCCGTCGGGCCGCTGATCCCCACGTCCACCTCGTCGAAAATCAGGGTAGGGGTGGAGATTTTGCGGGCACTGATCACCACTAGGGCGAGGCTGATGCGCGACAGCTCGCCGCCGGAGGCCACCTTGCCCAGCGGCTGTATGGGCTGCCCCGGGTTGGTGGTGACCATAAATTCCACTCGATCGATGCCGAGTGGCGACAGGCTGCTCTGGGCGTCGGGGCGCACCTCGATGGCGAAGCGGCCATCGGGCATCGCCAGTTCGTGCATGCTGGCGGTCACCTGGGTGGCCAGCTCCTGGGCATAGCGCTGACGGCTCTGGCTGAGCACCTCTGCCGCCTGGACAAAGGCCTGACGGGCCTCGGCCAGTTCATCCTCCATCCCCTCTAACCGCTCCTCATCGGAGTGGAGGCGGGCGAGATCGCTGGCCAACTCCTGATGGTGCGACGGGAGATCCGCCGGCTTGACATGGTGCTTGCGGGCCAGATTGATCGCCTTGGAGAGGCGGGCCTCCAGCTCGTTGAAACGCTCGGGATCCAGCTCCAGCAGATCCAGATAGCTGCGCAGCTCGCTGTGGCTCTCCTGCACCCCGATCAGAGCTTCGTTCAGCATGCCGAGCACGTTGCCAAGGCGGCTATCCATGCCGGCCAGGTTCTCGGCTCTGTCCACCGCCACCTGCAGCAGGCCGGCTATGGTGGTCTCCTCGTTGTCATAGAGCAGGTCGAGGCAATAGCCGCACTCCTGCATCAGCTCGGTACCGTTGGCGAGGCGCTGGTGCTCCTCTTCGATGGCCTCAAACTCCCCGGGTTGCAGGGCGAACTCGTCCAGCTCCTGCACCTGATACTCGATGAGCTGGCGACGGGCTTCCCGCTGCTGCTGTTCGGCCTTGAGACGGTTGAGCTCGTTCTGCAGCTGACGCCAATGCTGATAGTGCTGGCGCACCTCATCGAGCAGCAGGTGGTGACCGGCATAGCCGTCCAGCAGGGCGAGCTGATAGTCAGGTTTGAGCAGCAGCTGATGCGCGTGCTGGCCGTGAACGTTGACCAGCAACTGACCTAGGCTCTTGAGCTGCACCAGGGGGACGGGGACGCCGTTGATGTAGCTGCGCGAGCGCCCCTCGGCGGAGAGCACCCGCCGAACGATGCACTCACCGTCGTTCTCCAGCTCGTTGGTGGCGAGCCAGGCGCGGGCGGCGGGGTTGCCGTCCAGCAGGAAACGGGCACTGACTTCCGTCTTGTCGCTGCCCGGCCGCACCATGCTGGCTTCGGCCCGCTCGCCGAGGCAGAGGCCGAGGGCGTCGATGGCAATGGATTTGCCTGCCCCCGTCTCCCCTGTGATGCAGGTCATGCCGGATTGCAGATCGAGTTCGAGAAACTTGACGATGGCGAAGTTGTTGACGGTCAGCTGGGTCAGCATGGTCTCATCCTGTATGGGTCAACATTACTGTGTATGCATCCAGTATATACTGGTCTTATATACAGTAAAGTGTGCGTGGCGGGATTTTTTTGCCGGGCAAGGGGATGAGGGGCTGTGCGAGAGGTGCTGCATAGGGAGAGGCGCTGAGCCGCCATGGCATCTCATGGGCGATGTGTCCTTAGGGGCCAGGTGCGCGATGAGCCTGTATTCGTTCACCTTTATGGGGTCTTGTCGAGGCGGTGAACTTGTGGAGTCCGGGTGGCTGAGACACACTCGAGACAGGCATGGATCGGGTTCACCGGGCAGGCCACCATGCTCTTCACCAAGGATGCGTCTAGATGATCCACACCCCGACCCTGCTGTTGATCTCTCTGGCAATCAATCTGATGTCGGCACTGCTCATGTTGTTCATCCATTTCTTGAAGCCTGGTCGGCGCAACTTCCTGTTCTGGTCCCTGTCGGCCTTCCTCTTCTCCCTCTCCATCCTGCTGCTCAGTCTGGGGATAGGGAGTGGCCATCCGGCCCTGGGGATCAGGGTCGGTGGCCTGGTCTCCCTCATGAGCATATTGCTGTTGCTGGCCGGCTTTTATGCCCTCTATGGCCGGTCCTGGCGCCCCCGTCCCCTGTGGGGAGGGGTTGCCCTGTTGCTGCTTGCCTATCTGGGGCTGTCGAGCCGCTTCGAGGTGCGCATGGTGCTGGCCCTGATGGAGTCGGTGGTCTACCTCTGGTGTGCTTGTCTCATCGTCTCCCTCAGCCGGCACCAGAAGCGGGTGCTCCATGCCGTCGCTGCCATTTATCTGCTCCATTTCACCATACTGCTGAGCCAGGGGCTGCTGCTCTTGCTGGGGCCTGATAGCCGCATGGGCAACGGAGACGGGCTGCTCGATGGCATCTTCTTCATGCACATGGTGCTGACCATAGGCTCGGTACTGCTGCTGCCCCTGGTGGCCTATGTGGAGGCGGAGCAGGCGCTGCTGGCCCTCTCGGAGCGGGATCCCCTCACCGGGGTGCTCAACCGGCGCGGCCTGTTCAGGCTGGGGGAGCGGGCGCTGCCGGGGCAGATGCGCTGCGTGGTGGTGCTCGACATAGACCATTTCAAGAGCGTCAATGACCGATTTGGCCACGGCTGCGGTGACGAGGTGATCCGCTACGTGGCCCGGGTGCTGGTGGCCGAGGCGCGCAAGGATGATCTGGTGGGGCGCATAGGTGGCGAGGAGTTCGCCCTCATCATGGGAGGGGTGAACGGCCAGATGGCCCATGACATCTGCGACCGGATCCGCCGCCAGATAGAGACGGGCTCCCGTCAGGGGGCCTGCCCGCCGTGCGAGGGGGTGACGGTCAGTGTGGGGGGCGTCTGCGCCTGTGCAGAGACAGGGTTGGCGCACTTGCTGACGAAGGCCGACGAGGCCATGTACAGGGTCAAGGCAGCGGGGAGAAATGGCGTGCATCTGCAGCTCGAACCCGGACCGCTTCGGCTGGTTGAGGGGGGCGAGGGCTAGGCCCTCGCCTTCAGGCTAGCGTCGGCCCGGGCCCGCTTTCTAGAACAGCTTGCTGCCCCAGCCGAGCTTGTTGCGCAGCACGTGGAAGTAGCTGTAATCCAGCGGATGCACCAGGTGCAGCTTGTGCTGGCTCTTCTTGATGAGGATCTCGTCCCCCGGGTGGACCGCCAGAGTCACCTGACCGTCGCAGCTCACCTGCATGGCGTCATCCTGATTGTCGGGGGAGACCAGCAGCCGCACCTCGCTGTCCGCGTCCAGCACGATGGGACGGCTGCTCAGGGTGTGCGGGAACATGGGCACCAGCGTGATGGCGTTGAGCTTGGGGGTGAGGATGGCGCCCCCCGCCGACAGGGAGTAGGCGGTGGAGCCGGTGGGGGTGGCCACTATGATGCCGTCCGAGCGCTGGCTGTACATGAAGCTGCCATCGATATAGACCTCGAACTCAATCATGTGGGCTATCTTGCCCGGGTGCAGCACCGCCTCGTTGACCGCCAGGTTGCTCGACTTGCGCTCGCCGTGGCGATAGACGGCGGCCTCCAGCAGGAAGCGGTGCTCGCTCTTGAAGTGGCCGGAGAGCACCTGCTCCAGGGGCAGCAGGTAGTCCTGGGGCGAGAGATCGGTCAGGAAGCCGAGGTTGCCCCGGTTCACCCCTATCACCGCCACATCGAACCGGGACAGCACCCGGGCGGCCCCCAGCATGTTGCCGTCACCGCCGACGACGATGGCGAGATCCGCCTGCTCGCCGAGCTGCACCAGATCCATCACGTTGTCACCCAGGATCCCCAAGGTCTGGGCGACCCGGCTCTCCAGCAGCACCCGAAAACCGCGGGTACTCAGGTATTGATACAGGCCGCTGAGGGTCTGGTTGGCCCCTTCATGATGGGGCTTGCCGATGAGGGCAACGGTTTTGAACGGAGAATCCATAGGTTATCGGGTCTGGGGAAGTCTTGCGGGGAGTATACCGCGCTTTGCCGGGGATTTGTCTGTCTCCATGCCCCTTGGCGCAATCGGCCCCGAAAAGCGGCAAGCTGGCCGGCTGGCGGCAGGCATTGTGCCCGATATGCCCTTTTCCCCTTGAAAGCCGGGGCTGCGTCCCCATAATAGCGCCAACACAGGGTCCGCTGACGCGTGTCGCTTGTCTGAACGTCAGCAGCCCCTCATAAGCAACCCTGAATATTGGAGATGTCATGAGCCACGAAGAACAAAAGGTTGAAGCGATGGAGCAAGTGGAAGTCCAGCCAGTCGAGCCGACCGATGTAGACAGTGAAGTGACAGCCGAGCAGGCCCGCATTGCCGAGCTGGAGGCCCAACTGGAAGCGGCCCAGCAGGCCTCCCTGGAAGAGCGCGAGCGCGCCGTGCGTGCCGTCGCCGAGATGGAAAACCTGCGTCGCCGCGCCGCTCAGGACGTGGAGAAGGCTCACAAGTTCGCGCTGGAGAAGTTCGCCGCAGAGCTCTTGCCGGTGCTGGACAACCTGGAGCGCGCCATCGAGCTCGCCGACAAGGAGAGCGAGGCGCTCAAGCCGATGATCGAAGGGGTCGAGCTGACCCTCAAATCCATGCAGAGCTCGGTGGCCAAGTTTGGTCTGGTCGCCCTGGATCCGCAGAACCAGCCGTTCGACCCCAACGCCCATCAGGCCATGAGCATGATAGAGAACGCCGAGCTGGCGCCCAACACCGTCATCGCCGTGATGCAGAAGGGCTATGAACTCAACGGTCGGGTGATCCGTCCGGCCATGGTGATGGTCTCCAAGGCCCCGGCCTGAGTCCCGTCCCTGTGCTGAGCCCGCCGCTCGGCGGGCTTTTTATTGGTAGCGGCGCCATCAGGATATGTATTGGCGCCATTTGGCAAGCACTCTTGCGCCCAAGGGGCAAGAATGCGCGGTTTTTTAAGGTCAGGGCTTGAAGCGTCGGCTTGAGACCCCATATAGGTGGCAAGGCCACGGCGGCATCTGATTTCAGTGGCATGGAAACTTGAGTGACACGGAAAGAATTTGATGTCGGGTGCTTGAAAGCCACAGTGTCAGGCCCCACCTAGCCGTTAACGTATTTAAGGCGAGCCCCTCGCCAGTTTATTCAAAGTATTTGGAGATTCGTCAAATGGGTAAAATCATCGGTATTGACCTGGGTACTACCAACTCCTGCGTTGCTATTCTGGATGGCGACCATGCTCGCGTGATCGAGAACGCGGAAGGCGACCGTACTACTCCGTCCATCATTGCCTATGCCGATGACGGCGAAATCCTGGTTGGTCAGCCGGCCAAGCGCCAAGCCATCACCAACCCGAAGAACACGCTGTTCGCCATCAAGCGTCTGATCGGTCGTCGTTTCGAAGATGAAGAAGTACAGCGCGATCTGAAGATCATGCCGTACGCCATCGCCAAGGCTGACAACGGTGACGCCTGGGTAGAAGTCAAAGGCAAGAAGATGGCACCGCCGCAGATCTCTGCCGAAGTGCTGAAGAAGATGAAGAAGACCGCCGAGGATTACCTGGGCGAGCCGGTGACCGAAGCCGTCATCACAGTACCGGCCTACTTCAACGACGCCCAGCGTCAGGCCACCAAGGATGCCGGTCGCATCGCCGGTCTGGATGTAAAACGCATCATCAACGAACCGACTGCCGCGGCCTTCGCCTATGGCGTGAACAAGGTCAAGGGCGAGCGCAAGGTTGCCGTGTATGACCTGGGTGGTGGTACCTTCGACATCTCCATCATCGAGATCGACGAAGTGGAAGGCGAAACCACCTTCGAAGTACTGGCGACCAACGGTAACACCCACCTGGGTGGTGAAGACTTCGACAACCGCGTCATCAACTACCTGGTTGAAGAGTTCAAGCGCGAGCAGGGCATCGACCTGCGCAACGACCAGCTGGCTCTGCAGCGTCTGAAAGATGCCGCCGAGAAGGCCAAGATCGAGCTCTCTTCCGCCCAGCAGACCGACGTGAACCTGCCGTACATCACTGCAGATGCCACAGGTCCGAAGCACATGAACATCAAGGTGACCCGCGCCAAGCTGGAATCCCTGGTGGAAGACATGGTGAAAGACTCCCTGGAGCCGGTCCGTGTCGCCCTGAAAGACTCCGGTCTGGCGGTTGGCGAGATCGACGACGTCATCCTGGTGGGCGGTCAGACCCGTATGCCGCTGGTTCAGAAGACCGTTGCCGACTTCTTTGGCAAAGAGCCGCGCAAAGACGTCAACCCGGACGAAGCCGTGGCCATGGGGGCCGCCATCCAGGGTGCCGTACTGTCCGGTGACAAGACCGACGTACTGCTGCTGGACGTGACCCCGCTGTCGCTGGGTATCGAGACCATGGGCAGCGTGATGACTGCGCTGATCGAGAAGAACACCACCATTCCGACCAAGAAGTCCCAGGTGTTCTCCACTGCCGAAGACAACCAGTCTGCCGTGACCATTCACGTGCTGCAGGGTGAGCGCAAGCGCGCCAGCGACAACAAGTCCCTGGGCCAGTTCAACCTGGAAGGCATCCGTCCGGCACCGCGTGGTCTGCCGCAGATCGAAGTGACCTTCGACATCGACGCCAACGGTATCCTGCACGTCTCTGCGAAAGACAAGGAGACCAACAAGGAGCAGAAGATCACCATCCAGGCTTCTTCCGGTCTGTCTGACGAAGAGATCGAACGCATGGTACGCGAGGCGGAAGCCAACGCGGCGGAAGACAAGAAGTTCGAAGAGCTGGTGCAGACCCGCAACCAGGCTGACGGTCTGGTCCACTCGGTACGCAAGCAGGTGACCGAAGCCGGTGACGCCCTGCCAAGCGATGACAAGACCAAGATCGAGACTGCACTGTCCGAGCTGGAAGCTGCCATCAAGGGTGACGACAAGGCTGCCATCGAAGCCAAGCAACAGGCCCTGATGGAAGCGTCCCAGAAGCTGATGGAGATTGCCCAGCAGCAGGCTCAGGCGCAAGGCGCCGGTGCCGAGGCCGGTCACTCCTCTTCTTCCGCCAAGGCTGACGACGACGTGGTCGACGCCGAGTTCGAAGAAGTGAAAGACGACAAGAAATAAGCCCAACCCAGATGGGCAGAGCAGACTCTGCCCATCGGCTCAGAATCTGTTCGCGGTCTGTCGCGAGAGGCCGTCAGCAAGGTAAAGAGCAGCGCAGGAACCGGAGTGTATGTGAATACATGAGGATTCCGAGCAGCACATGAGCCTTGATCACGGCTTCGTAGTAAGAGTGTGAGCAGATTCGTCAATGAATTTACGGGCGTTGGGTAACCAACGCCCGTCTGCATAACGGCTTAAGTAGAACAGGATGAGTATGTCGAAGCGCGATTTCTACGAAGTGCTCGGGGTATCGAAAGGTGCCGACGAGCGCGAGATCAAGAAGGCGTACAAGCGTCTGGCGATGAAGTATCACCCGGATCGCAATCAGGGTGATGCCGCATCGGAAGAGAAGTTCAAAGAGGTCAAGGAAGCCTACGAGGTCCTGACCGACGAGAACCTGCGTGCCCGCTATGACCAGTACGGTCATGCCGGCGTGGATCAGAGCCAGGGCGGCGGCCACGGCGGTGGTGCCGATTTCGGTGACATCTTCGGCGATGTGTTTGGTGACATCTTCGGCGGTCGTGGCGGTGGTCGTCGCGGCCCGGCCCGTGGCTCCGACCTGCGCTACAACATGGAGCTGACCCTGGAAGAGGCGGTGCGCGGGGTCTCCAAGGAGATCAAGATACCGACCCAGGTCCATTGCGAGGTCTGCAACGGGTCCGGTGCCCACACCGGCAGCCAGGCCCATACCTGCCCGACCTGCCACGGCTCCGGTCAGGTGCAGATGCGCCAGGGCTTCTTCGCGGTGCAGCAGGCCTGCCCCCACTGTCACGGTCGCGGCAAGATCATCAAGGATCCGTGCCGCAAGTGCCATGGGGAAGGGCGCTACCAGAAGACCAAGACCTTGTCGGTGAAGATCCCGGCGGGCGTCGATACCGGCGATCGCATCCGTCTCTCCGGCGAAGGGGAAGCGGGGGAGGCCGGCGCACCGGCAGGCGATCTCTACGTACAGGTCCACGTCAAGGAGCACGAGATCTTCGTGCGTGACGGCAACGATCTCTACTGCGAGGTGCCCATCAGCTTCACCACGGCGGCGCTCGGCGGCGAGATCGAAGTGCCGACCCTGGATGGCCGGGTCAAGCTCAAGGTCACGGCGGAAACCCAGACCGGCAAGCTGTTCCGCCTGCGGGGCAAGGGGGTCAAGTCCGTGCGCTCCGGCCAGGTGGGGGATCTGATGTGCAAGGTGGTGATCGAGACCCCGGTCAAGCTGACCGAGACCCAGAAAGATCTGCTGCGCCAGCTGGACGAGTCCTTCAGCGGTGCCGCCGCCAAGACCCACAAGCCGAAATCCGAAGGCTTCTTCGAAGGGGTGAAACGCTTCTTCGACGACCTGACCAAGTAACCGCGACCCGCGTGACCCAAGCCGGCCTTCAGTGCCGGCTCTTTTTTTGCCTGCCATTTGCCCTCGGATCCGCCCTATTGAGTGGATCCCGATGAGGGATCCTCCTCACAACTCCCGGCGGTTTTTCCTGTGCAAACGTTACCCTGATCACAAGTGGCTGAAACGGTTTAGCTAGCATATTGAGTTAGCTAAAGCGGTTTAGCTATTCTCTGCTCGTCCATAACAACAGCGCCCGGACGGGCGGCAGATGACAGGTGAGGAAGATGACGATGTTCAAGAGCAAGTTGGCGCTGGCGGTGGCGCTGGGATTGGGGATGAGCAGCCCGCTGTGGGCGGCCGAGGGCGGTATCGAAGCCCGTCTGGCGGCGCTGGAGGCGCGGGTGCAGGCGGCTGAGGCGCGTGCCACCGCCGCCGAAGCGCGGGCAGATGAGGCCGAGAGCAAGGCGAGCGAGGCCCGGGAGACAGCCGTGGTGGCCAAGGCCCAGAGCGAGAAGGTGGACAAGCAGACCGCCGGGGCCCAGGGCTTCGAGTTTCACGGCTACGCCCGCTCCGGCCTTCTGGTCAACGGCAATGGCAACGGCGGGCGCGGCGGCCCCTACATCACCCCGGCCGGCTCTGTGGGCGGGGCTGTCGGTCGCCTTGGCAACGAGGATGACACCTACATGGAGGCCAACCTGCTGAAGACCCAGACGTTTGATGATGGCAGCTGGGCCCGCTACAAGCTGATGCTGGCGGACGGGGTGGAGACCAGCAACGACTGGACCGCCAGCGATTCCAGCCTCAACACCCGTCAGGTGTTTGCCGAGATCGGCGACCTGGCGAGCTTCAGCGGCCCCTTCCAGCACTCGGTGCTCTGGGCGGGCAAGCGCTTCGATCGCGACAACTTCGATATCCACTGGCTCGACTCCGACGTGGTCTTCCTGGCCGGGACAGGTGGTGGCGTCTACGACGTGCAGCTGGCCGACAGCTGGAAGGCGAACTTCTCCCTCTATGGCCGCGACTACGGCGACATCAGCGAGAGCGGCCTGTCGGACATAGAGAGCTACATCCTCACCATGAACAATCGCGTCGGCAACTGGCAGTGGATGCTGAACGGCCTCTCGGCCAATGACAACGAGGCGCGCATCAACGACGGCGGCGTTGGCAGCGAGGCGGCGGACAAGGGGGCGCACACCCTGGTGGCCTACCACGCGGACAGCTTCTTTGGCATCAACCCCGGCTTCTCCAAGGCCGCCGTGCTCTACGGCCATGGCCTGGGGGCCGAGCTCAAGGGGCTGGGCTCCGACAGCGAGCTGCTGCCGGACGCCGACGCGGTGCGGGTCGCCGTGTTTGGCGCCACGGATCTCAGCCCGCGCTGGCGTGTCGCACCGGCCCTGCTGGCGGAGCAGAGCCAGGATCGCTACGTGAAGGGGGACGAGTATCAGTGGCTGACCTTCAACACCCGGGTGGCCCAGGTGCTGAGCCAGAACGTCGAGCTGGTCTACGAGGCCGCCTGGCAGTACATGGACTTGGATCCCAAGGGCTACAAGGGGCGTCAGGCGGTGAGCGGCAACTTCACCAAGCTCACCTTCGCCCCCACCTTCAAGGCGCAGACCGCTGGCTTCTTCGAGCGGCCCGAGCTGCGGGTATTCGCCACCTGGATGGACTGGTCCTCCGAGCTCGACAACTACGCCAGCGACGACGCCATGGGCCAGAGCGATTTCACCGCCGGTGGCGAGTGGAACTTTGGCGTGCAGATGGAAACCTGGTTCTAGTTCGTTATCCCGATCACAAAAATGGCAGCCGACGCCGGGATCTGTTGGTTAGCTAAAACGGTTTAGCTGATAATGCCGACCAAGAGATCAGAGCCCGGCTCTGGCAAATCCTGTGCAGCAGTGGAGTAGCAAGGTGACGAATCGTGTGTGGGTAATGGGGGATGCGGTGGTGGATCTTATCCCGGAAGGGAAGGAGCACTACCTCAAGTGTCCGGGGGGCGCGCCCGCCAACGTGGCGGTGGGGGTGGCCCGGCTTGGCGGTGAGTCGGCCTTTATCGGCCGGGTCGGCGCCGATCCCTTCGGCCGCTTTATGGCCGATACCCTGGTGGCCGAGGGCGTCGACATTCGCCACCTGATCCAGGATCCGGCCCACCGCACCAGCACAGTGCTGGTGGAACTGGATGAAGAGGGGGAGCGCAGCTTCACCTTTATGGTGCGCCCCAGTGCCGACCAGTTCCTCGAACCGGCTGACTTGCCCCGCTTCGAGGCAGGGCAGTGGTTGCTCACCTGCTCCATCGCGCTCGCCAACGAACCGGTACGCGGCAGCTGCCTGCAAGCCATGGCCGCCATCAAGGCGGTCGGGGGACGGGTCTGTTTCGACCCCAACTTGAGGCCCGAGGTGTGGGGCAATCCCGCCGAGATGCTGCCGCAGGTAAGCGCGGCCATGGCTCTCGCGGACGTGGTCAAGCTCTCGGTGGAGGAGCTGCAACTGCTGAGCGGTCTGGACGATCTGGCCGCAGGGCTTGCCACCATACAAGGGCCCGCCCTGGTGCTGGTGACCCGGGGGGCGGCCGGTGTGGTGGCCCGTTTGGGTGGCGAGCTGCTGGAGTGGATGGGGCCCAAGGTGACCCCCCTCGACACCACGGGGGCGGGGGATGCCTTCGTCGCCGGGCTGCTGGCTGCGCTGGCCGGGCGTTCGTCGCTGCCGACCCTGGCCGAGCTGCCCGCCATCCTGGCTCAGGCCCACGGCTGCGGAGCGCTCGCCACCACCGCCAAGGGGGCCATGACGGCGCTACCCACCCGCACCGAATTGGATGAATTTTTGCGATCAGGCGCAAGCGGCCGTTGATCTACGGCTAGAACCGCAGCTCAACAGCCCCTACTCTCATGTGACAAGGGCCCGCCAGCTGGCGGGTCATAAGAGGAAGATTATGAATATCAGTGCGATAGCCAAGGATCTGGTGCCCCTGCTCGGGGGCAAGGAGAACATCGTCAGCGCCGCCCACTGTGCCACCCGGCTGCGGCTGGTGCTGGCGGACGACAGCAAGGTGAACAAGGCCGCCATCGACAAGCTGGAGGGGGTCAAGGGGTGCTTTAGCAACGCCGGTCAAATTCAGGTGATCTTCGGCACAGGTCTGGTCAACAAGGTCTATGCGGAGTTTGTGGTGTTGACCGGCACAGGCACCGCCAGCAAGGCGGAGCTGACCGACATGGCGGCGGCCAAGCTCAATGTGGCCCAGCGCCTGGCGCGGACGCTCTCCAACATCTTCGTGCCGATCATTCCGGCCATAGTCGCGTCCGGCCTGCTGATGGGGCTGCTCGGCATGGTGCGCACCTACGGTTGGGTCAATGCCGACAGCGCGCTGTTCGTCATGCTCGACATGTTCAGCTCGGCGGCCTTTATCATACTGCCGATCCTGATCGGCTTTACGGCGGCGCGGGAGTTTGGCGGCAATCCGTATCTGGGGGCGACCCTCGGGGGCATTCTCACCCATCCGGCGCTGACCAACGCCTGGGGCGTGGCGGGCGGCTTCAAGACCATGGACTTCTTCGGGCTCGATGTGGCGATGATCGGCTATCAGGGCACCGTCTTCCCGGTGCTACTGGCGGTCTGGTTCATGTCCCACCTGGAGAAACAGCTGCGCAAGCGCATCCCGGATGCCCTGGATCTGATCCTCACGCCGTTTCTCACCGTCATCATCACCGGTTTCGTGGCGCTGCTCTTTATCGGCCCGGCGGGTCGGGTGCTGGGGGATGGCATCTCGTTCGGTCTGAGCGCCCTCTATGAGCAGGCGGGCTGGCTGGCAGGTCTGGTGTTCGGCGGGACTTATTCCCTTATCGTCATCACCGGCATCCACCACAGCTTCCACGCTATCGAGGCGGGGCTGCTCACCAACCCGCAGATCGGGGTCAACTTCCTGCTGCCCATCTGGGCCATGGCCAACGTGGCGCAGGGCGGGGCCTGCCTGGCTGTCTACTTCAAGACCCGGGATGTGAAGATCAAGGCCATTACCGTGCCGGCGGCCATGTCCTGCCTGCTCGGCATCACAGAAGCGGCGATCTTTGGCGTCAACCTGCGCTACATCAAACCCTTCCTCGCCGGTCTGTTTGGCGGGGCCTGCGGCGGCGCCTACGTGGTGGCGGCCAAGGTGGGGATGACGGCGGTAGGGCTGACCGGTATTCCCGGCATGGCCATAGTCCAGCCCATGAGCCTCATCCACTACGTCATCGGGCTGGTGATCGCCTTCGGTGCCGCCTTCGCCGCCTCCTACCTGCTCAAGTACAAGGTGGAGTGATGAAGGAAAGCCATCTTCTCAACCAGATTGTCCGGTCACTGCTGGCCGGACAGCTCAAGGCGGCGGCCGATCCCCATCGGCCCCGCTGGCACCTGGCAGCCCCGGTGGGGCTGCTCAATGACCCCAACGGCTTTATCGAACACGACGGGCGCTACCACCTCTTCTACCAGTGGAATCCGCTTGGCTGCGAGCACAGCAACAAGGGCTGGGGTCACGTCACCTCCACCGATCTGCTGCACTGGCAGCACGAGCCGGTGGCGCTGTTGCCCACCGAGGCCTATGAGAGCCACGGCTGCTATTCCGGCTCGGCGGTGAGCGACGAGCAGGGGCGCCTGACCCTCATCTACACCGGCAACGTCAAATACCCGGACGGCAGCCGCACCGCTTACCAGTGCCTTGCCCGCTCCGACGGTGAGGGCGGCTTCGACAAGCTGGGCCCCGTGCTGGAGCTGCCGCAAGGCTACAGCGGCCATGTGCGCGACCCCAAGGTGTGGCAGGACGGCCAGCAGTGGCTGATGGTGCTGGGGGCCCGCACCCTGGACGATCGGGGCGAGGTGCTGCTCTATCGCGGCCAGACGCTGGAGGAGTGGCAACTGGTGGGCCCCATCGCTGGCAGCGGGCGCGGCGGTCTCGGGGACTTTGGCTATATGTGGGAGTGCCCGGACCTCTTCCCGCTAGGGGATCGCCACCTGCTGATCTGCTGCCCGCAGGGGATTGCCCCGGTGGGAGAGGATTATCGCAACCTCTATCAGTGCGGCTGGCTGGCGGGCAGCTTTGATGGCGAGCAGTTCGAGCACGGGGCCTTCCACGAGCTGGACAGGGGCTTCGAGTTCTATGCGCCGCAGACCACCCAGGACAGTCAGGGGCGGCGGCTCTTGTTCGGCTGGCTGGGGCTGCCGGAGGAGAACGAGATGAGCCAGCCCACCATCCCCTATGGCTGGATCCATCAGATGAGCTGCCCGCGGGAGCTCTTCTGGCAGGACGACTGGCTCTGCCAGCGGCCGGTGGCGGAGATCGAGGCCCTGAAAGGGGAGCAGACCCGCTTCGAGGGGGCAGTGGGCGAGCTGCCGAGCCTGGCCATCGACTCGGCCTGGCTCGATCTGGATCTCTGCGGTGAGGGTCGTCTCGGGTTCGGCGCCCTGGCCGAGCTGGTGTGGCAGCCGGGACGCATCACACTTCGGCGCCAGAACTGGCAGAGCGGGGAGTGGGAGGAGCGATGCTGCCCCTGGCTTGGCGGCAAGATCACCGTCCTGTGCGATCGCTCCAGCCTGGAGTGTTTCGTCGATGGCGGTCGCCAGAGCCTGTCTACCCGCTACTTCCCCGGTGAAAATCCAGTACTTTCCGCACGTTGTGACGGTGATGGCAGCAAAATTTGCCTCGATCACTGGCCGCTGGCGGCCTGCCTAGTACAATAGCCCGGTGCTAGTCAGCCGGGAGGCCAGGTGGAGAAGAAGAAACGGATCACTATTGCCCAGATAGCCGAACTGGCGGGGGTGTCCAAGGCGACCGCCAGTCTGGTGCTTAACGGCAAGAGTGCGGAGTACAGGATTGCCGACGATACCCGCAAGCGGATCCAGGCGGTGGCGGATGAGTGCCACTACCAGCCGAGCTTTCATGCCCGCTCCCTGCGCGAGACCCGCAGCTACACCTGGGGGCTGGTGATCCCCGATCTCACCAACTTCGGGTTTGCCAGCATAGCGCGCGCCCTCGAGGCCCACTGCCGGGAGGCGGGGATCCAGCTGCTCATTGCCTGCTCCGAGGATGACCCCACTCTGGAGCAGCGGGTGGTGGACAACCTCATCAGCCGTCAGGTGGATGGCCTCATCGTCGCCTCCAGTGGTCACAGCGACGACATCTATGCCCGCATTCACGACCGCCTGCCGGTGGTGCAACTCGACCGCCACATCGGCGAGTCGCGCCTGCCCATGGTCATTTCGGACGCCTGCAAGGCGACCGCCGAACTGGTGCAGGACATGGCGATCGATTGCGACGAGGAGATCTACTACTTCGGCGGCCTGCTGGATCTCTCCCCCAGTCGCCACCGGCTGGCGGGCTATGAGCTGGGGCTCCATCGCGCCGGCTTTGAGGCGGATGCCGTACGGGTGCGCCATCGCGACTATCAGCCGCGCTCGGGTTATCAGCTGATGGCCGAGCTGGTGGAGGAGCTGGGAGCGCCCCCCCGCGGGCTCTTCACCGCCTCCTTCACCCTGCTGGAAGGGGTGCTGCGCTACCTCAACGAGGCGGGGCTGATGGAGACAGGGATGCGGCTCTGTACCTTCGACGATCACGATCTGCTCGACTGCATTCCCATGCGCATCGACTCCGTGGCCCAGGATTGTCCGGCCCTGGCCCGGGCCGCCTTCGAGCTGATGCAGCAACTGATCGCGGGCAATCCCCCAGCACAGACCGCCCAGGTGATCCTCCCCAGGGTGCGCTGGCGCAGCCGCCGCTAGTCGCCCATCACGTCTCATATGAAAAAGCCCCGCCAATACTGGCGGGGCTTTTTGCTGTTGGCGGCGGGCTCAATCCGTGGTGCTGGCACGCCAGAAGATCTGCTTGATGCGGGGATGCTCCCCCAGCGTCTTCATCAGGGCGTCCAGCTCGTCGCCGTCGATGGAGGTGGCGAGCAGCACAGCCGAGATCTCGATGTCCTGCTCCCCGAACGGCTCTATATCCAGCTCGCTCAGGGGGTAGTTGGCCTGCTCCAGCTTCTGTTCCAGCCAGGGCAGCACCTCCTTCTGATGAGTGCGGCGGATCAGCGCCGTGACGCGGTAGGTCACCTCGGTGTCGGTGTTGTCCACCGGATGACGGTTGATCTGATTGACCAGGGGCCGCAGCAGGGTGTTGGCAGCCAGCACAAACAGCGCGCCGAGCACCGCCTCCAGAGCGAACCCGGCGCCGCTGGCGGCCCCCACCGCCGCCACGCCCCAGAGGGTGGCGGCGGTGTTGATGCCGCGGATGTTGCCCGATTCGCGCATGATGACACCGGCACCGAGAAAGCCGATGCCGGAGACGATATAGGCCACCACGTGCACCACCCCATAGCTGCCACCGTGCAGGTCATAGATACGCTGGGCCAGGTTGACGAACAGGGCCGCCCCCACGGCGACCAACACGTTGGTGCGAAGGCCGGCGGTGCGCTGGCGGTACTGACGCTCCAGCCCGACCAGGCTGCCGAGCACGAAGGCGAGCAGCAGGCTGGCCAGGGTGTCGAGCAGGGCGAGA
The DNA here is from genome assembly GCF_041403065.1 of Aeromonas sp. S16(2024). Lineage (NCBI taxonomy): Bacteria > Pseudomonadati > Pseudomonadota > Gammaproteobacteria > Aeromonadales > Aeromonadaceae > Aeromonas > Aeromonas sp. S16(2024). The sequence goes on from NZ_JBGLQX010000007.1 coordinate 123,854, forward strand.
AAATCGAGTTGTTGCCACATTCTCATGAGGTACTCCTTCTGATGAGTGATGGCTGCACGCCATCCATGATGAAACGCTGGGTGGCGGATGGATCAGGGGATGATTGCGCGGATGGCCAGCAAAAAATGAAACACGGCGTGCGGGGCGTCCCCTGTGCATCCCATAGGACAGGGCTGACTGCTCAAGGGGCCGGCATGACCCCTTGAGCCTTGTTAACGTGCCATGGCGCTGTCAGGGGCGCCCGGGATCGCCACCGCGAGGGCGCAGTTCCCAGCGAACCGGGTGAGCGGCCCCGACCTGATGGACAAACTGCACCAGATAGCGGCGCTGGGGCGGGGTGCACTTCAGGTTGAGCACCAGCTCACGCCCGCCGCTGCGGCCCGGTGTCATGGACTGCATTGGGTGCAGCCCGGCCGGTTGCAGGGTGTGGCTCACCATCTCCAGCACCTGCTCCAGATCGGCGCGATCCTCGCAGCGGATCTGCAGCCGGTAGTGGTGCTGGCGCCGTTTGCCCCGCAGCCAGCGCGGCAACATGCCAAGGCCCAGCTTGTTCAGCAGGGGGTGAGTCGATACAGACTGGGTTGATATCAAACGCATAGCAGCCTCCTTGTGGGAAGCAGAAACTATGCAGGCAAGGCGCCCATGGCGGTTGGCCAGGAGTCACCCGACGTCAAGTGTAAAAAGAGAAGAGGGGAGTGGATTTCCGCTTCTCGCAGGGCTGCGAGTTGCGGCAGAGGGACTCTGCGGCTAGCTCGCGACCAGGGTGCCGACGACAGGAGTCGGCGTGGATCTGTCACTTGATGAGTTGCCCACCGACGGTCTCCGCTATTGATTAGAGGCGACATGGTAGTCGATACGGCCGCCGGGGTAAACCCTGGGCCGCCGACAGCAACATATTGAAACAAAATGGGGTTTTCCCACGAGGGAGCCAAAGCTCCCTCGTTTTCATCGTCCGGTCTGGGCTATTTTATGCCCATGCGCTGCAGGATCATGGCGGCGGGGCAGAAGCCGGTGAACGCACTCTGTATCAGGTTGACCCCGACAAAGACGCTCAGCCAGACGAAGCCCGGGTGGACCCAGGCAGTGAGCAGCAGCGACAGCAGCAAGATGCAGCCTGCGACCACTCTGACTCCGTTATCGACTGTCATGTGTCTCTCCTCTTTTTTGGTTATTTAGTGGTTGCTAATTTAGTGTTGATTTATACAATAGACTAAATATCAGCAATTGCTAATTTATGCTTATGAGCCCATTCGACGAGATGACCGGACACGCGACGGCGGCCGCCTCCCTGCTCAAGGCGTTGGCCCACCCTGAGCGCCTGATGGTGCTCTGCCAACTGGTGGGAGGGGAGAAGGGGGTCGGGGAGCTGTTGGCCCACAGCGAGCTCGGGCAGTCGGCCTTCTCCCAGCAACTTTCGGTATTGAAGCGCCATGGCCTTATCCGTTCGCGCAAGGTCTCACAGCAGATCTACTACTCGCTGGTGAGCGAGGCGGCCGCCGATGTGCTGGCGGCGCTGCAAACCCATTTTTGTCACTCAGAAAATAAGGAATCTTGATGATGGAAAGCCAATGGCTGCTCTCTTTGGGCGGCGGCATGCTGGCGGGGCTGTCGGCCCTGATCCTGATGTTATTCAACGGCCGGGTGGCCGGGATCAGCGGCATTCTGGCCGGCGCACTGCAACACCGGGCGCCCTGGCGGGTGCTGTTTCTGCTGGGGCTGGGGGCGGGTGCCTGGCTGGCACTGACCCTGGGTTGGGCCAGCATGCCTGCATTCACCAGCCTGCCCGGCTGGCCTGTGGTGTTGCTGGCCGGTCTGCTGGTCGGCATCGGTACCCGTCTTGGCAATGGCTGCACCAGCGGTCACGGCATCTGTGGCATGGGGCGGCTCTCCTCGCGCTCCATCGTCGCTACCCTGACCTTTATGGCGGTTGGCTTTATCACCGTCTTTTTCACCCACCACATTTTCTGACAGGTTGATTGCCATGAGATTGCTGACAAGTTTGCTTGCGGGCCTGCTGTTCGGGCTGGGGATGGCCATCTCCGGCATGATGGATCCCGCCCGGGTCACCGGTTTTCTCGATCTGGCGGGGGCCTGGGATCCCAGCCTCGCCTTCGTGATGGGGGGCGCCCTGCTGGTCTTTATGCCGGGTTATTTTCTGCTGGTGAAACCCCGTCGCCAGAGTCTGCTGGGGGAGCCCATCGTCGCCCTACCGGCCCCCAGGCTGGATCGCCGTCTGATCGGCGGGGCCGCCCTGTTTGGCATAGGCTGGGGGCTGGTGGGCATCTGCCCGGGGCCAGCCGTGAGTCTCATCTCCAGCGGTCAGCCCATGATACTGTTGTTTATTGCGGCCATGGTGGCCGGGATCCTGCTGTTTGACAGAGGGCTGGCCCGGGTGCTGGTGCGCGCACGGAACAAGGCTCGCCAGTCCCATACCGCCTGATCCCGTGAAGTGACTGATGACGCCAGGGAAGGAGAGTGATGATGGAAAAGATCCGGTTGCTGGGGATCACCTTGCTGGTGATGACATCGCAGGCCATGACATCCACCCAGGCCCTGGCCGCAGAAGGGGGGCCTGTGCCCCCGCTGACAGTGGCTTCGTTGACAGTATCGCCACAGCCGGTGACCGACTGGCTCACCCTGGATGGCACCGTCAGTGCCATCAATCAGGGGACGGTGGCGGCCCAGACCAGCGGTCGGGTCTCCCGCATGCTGGTGGATGTGAACGACGAGGTGCAGGCGGGGCAGCCGCTGCTCGAGATCAGCGGCAAGGAGCAGTTTGCCGCCGTCACGGGGGCGCAGGCGCGGCTGGCGCGGGCGCAGGCCCAGCAAGTGGAAGCCGAGCGCCAGCTCGCCCGCTTTCAGGCGCTGATCGCCAAGGGGGTGATCACCCGCGCCCAGCTCGACAATGCCCAGGCGACCGATCGCGCCACCCGCGCCGAGGTCAATGCCGCCGAGGCGGCCCTCACCCAGGCCCGCGAGACCTACGGCTATACCCGCATTCTGGCCCCCTACGCCGGAGTGGTGACCAAACGGCTGGTGGAGCTGGGGGAGACGGTGGCCCCCGGTACCCCGCTGCTGTCGGGTTTCTCTCTCGACACCTTGCGGGTGGAGGTGGAGTTGCCCCAATCCGCCCTGACACTTGCTCGTGAGCCTGCGGATGTGCAGGTGCTGCTGCCCGATGGCAAGAGGGTTATCCCGGTCAAATTGACCCGCTTCAACTATGCCGACAGCCAGAGCCACGCCTTCAGGTTGCGCCTCGACTTGCCGCCACAAACCACCGGAGTCTTGCCCGGCATGTGGCTCAAGGTGCGGCTCAAGCAGGGTGAGCGTCAGGTGTTGCAAGTGCCGGATCGCGCCCTGCTGCGGCAAGGGGAGTTCGACGGTGTCTATCTGCAGCAGCCCGCTGGCTGGGCCCTGACGCCGGTGCGTGTCGGCCGCTGTATCGCGGGGCAGTGCGAGATCCTGGCCGGGCTGCAAGCTGGCGACAAGCTGGCCCCCGATGCCTGGGCACAGCAGCAGGAGCTGGCCCATGAGTAGCGAGCTGAACGGCAACAAGGAGAGGCTGGGGCCCGCGGGTCGGCTGGCGGCGCTGTTTCAGGGCTCGGCCATCACCCCGCTGCTGGCGCTGGTGGGGCTCTTGCTCGGCCTGTTTGCGGTGCTGGTGACCCCCAAGGAGGAGGAGCCGCAGATCGATGTCACCTTCGCCGATGTCTACATTCCCTTCCCGGGGGCCACTCCGGCTGAAGTGGAATCTCTCGTGACCACACCTGCCGAGCAGGTAGTCTCCCAGATAAAGGGGATTGATACCCTCTACTCTTTTTCTCAACCCGATGGTGCCCTGCTGGTGGTGGTGTTCAAGGTGGGGGTGAGCCGCGAGCAGGCCATCGTCGATCTCAACAACCAGCTCGACTCCCACCGCGACTGGTTGCCACAGGGGATCGGGGTCGGTCAGCCACTGGTGAAACCCCGGGGGATCGACGATGTCCCCATCGTCAGCCTGACGCTCTGGAGCAAGCAGCTGGGTGCCCCCGAGCTGACCCGGGTCGCCCATGAGCTGGAGACCGAACTCAAGCGCATTCCCGGTACCCGCGATATCTACACGCTGGGCAGTCAGAGCAGCGTACTGCGGGTTATGCCGGATCCGGCGGCCCTCAGCGCCCACGGCATCAGCTGGGGCGAGTTGAGCCAGCGGCTTGCCGTCGCCAATCAGGTGGGCACGACACAGGCCATCTGGCAGGACAACAGTGAGATCAAGGTGCAGGTGGGGCAGTTCCTGCAAAGCGAGCAGCAGATCCGCGAGCTGGTGGTGGGGCTGCACGACGGCAAGCCGGTCTATCTGGGGGAGGTGGCCAGTGTTTCTCTAGGTCAGGAGACCCCGACCAGGCGCAGCTGGATGGGGCTGGGGCAGGCCAGTTATCCAGCGGTGACCCTGGCCATCGGCAAGCAGCCGGGCCAGAACGCGGTCGATGTGGCCAAGCGGGTGGAGGCGCGGGTCGAGAGTCTCAAAAATCGGCTCATCCCTGCCGGGGTCGAGGTGACGGTGACCCGGGACTACGGCGTCACCGCTGAGACCAAATCCAACACCCTCATCGGCAAGCTGATTTTTGCCACCACGGCGGTGGTGCTGCTGGTGCTGGTGAGCATGGGCTGGCGCGAGGCGCTGGTGGTGGGCGTTGCCATCGTCATCACCCTGGCGCTGACCCTGTTTGCCAGCTGGGCATGGGGCTTTACCCTCAACCGGGTGTCGCTGTTTGCGCTGATCTTCTCCATCGGCATTCTGGTGGATGACGCCATAGTGGTGGTGGAGAACATCCACCGCCATCGTGGCCTGGGCAAGGGGGCACTCAGGGATCTCATTCCGGGGGCTGTGGATGAGGTGGGGGGGCCGACCATACTGGCGACCCTGACCGTGATAGCGGCCCTGCTGCCGATGGCCTTTGTCAGCGGCCTGATGGGCCCCTACATGAGCCCCATCCCCATCAATGCCAGTATGGGGATGCTTATCTCCCTGCTGGTGGCCTTTATCTTCTCCCCCTGGCTGGCGAGCCATTTGCTCAAGGGTGAGGTACACGGTGCCCACGGCGAGGCCAAGGCGGGTCTCTTTCACCGGCTGATGACCCCTTTCCTGATCGGTGACGGCGCCAAGCGCGCCAGACACAAGCTCTGGCTGGTGGTGTTGCTGCTGGTCGGGGCGGCCGCCGCCATGCCGGTGGTGCAGTGGGTAGTGCTCAAGATGCTCCCCTTTGACAACAAGTCGGAATTCCAGCTGGTGCTCGACATGCCGGAAGGGGCGACCCTGGAGCAGACCGAACGCACCCTGCTGGCGGTGGGGCGGGAGCTTGCCAAGGTGGAGGAGGTGAAGGATTACCAGATCTACGCCGGTACCGCAGCCCCCATCAACTTCAATGGCCTGGTGCGTCACTACTTTATCCGCAGCGGCGCCAACGTGGGGGATATTCAGGTCAATCTGGTGGACAAGCATGAACGGGATCGCAGCAGTCACCAGATTGCCCAGTCGGTACGGACGCCGCTGCAGGCCATCGCCAGTGCGGCAGGGGGCAACCTCAAGGTGGTGGAAGTGCCCCCCGGCCCGCCGGTCTGGTCCCCCATAGTCGCGGAAGTGTATGGCCCGACACCGGCTGCCCGTGAAGCCGCTGCCCGCGCCGTACAGGCCCGTTTCGTGGCCACCGCGGATCTGGTGGATGTGGATATCTATCTGACCGACCCGCAGCCCAAGTGGCGGCTGGTGGCGGATCGCAGCAAGGCGGCCCTGCTTGGGGTCGATCTCGGGGTACTGGTGAGCACCCTCAATGGCGGGGTGGGTTATCAGGATGCCAGCTGGCTGCAGGGGCACGGCGCCAAGTATCCGGTACCTGTTCGCATCGAACTCGCCCCCGGTGACAAACGGGATCTGGCGGGTGTGCTGGCCCTCAAGGTGCGCAGCCAGAGCGGCCAGCTCATCCCGGTCTCCGAGCTGGTGAGCCGCCGTGATGAGGTGGCCCCCAGCTATATCATGCACAAGAACATGCAGCCCATGGTGATGGTGGTGGCCGACATGGGTGGCCATACCGACAGCCCGCTCTACGGCATGTTTGCCGCCGGTGCCGACATCTCGCTGCCCCAATATTACGTGCAGCAGCCCGATAAATTGGGGGAGGTGGCACTGTTGTGGGACGGGGAGTGGAAGATCACCTACGAGACCTTCCGCGATATGGGCATCGCCTACGGGGTGGGGATGATCCTCATCTACCTGCTGGTGGTGGCCCAGTTCCGCTCCTATCTGGTGCCGCTCATCATCATGGCGCCCATTCCGCTCACCCTCATAGGGGTGATGCCGGGTCACGCCCTGCTGGGGGCCCAGTTTACCGCCACCTCGATGATCGGGATGATAGCCCTGGCCGGGATCATAGTGCGCAACAGCATCCTGCTGGTGGACTTTATCGAACAGCAGCGCAGCGCCGGAGTGGCGTTCGAGCTGGCGGTGATCGAAGCGGCCCAGGTGCGGGCCAAACCCATCATGCTGACGGCGCTGGCGGCCATGATAGGTGCCCTGTTTATCCTCGATGACCCCATCTTCAACGGACTGGCCATCAGCCTGATTTTCGGGATCCTGGTCTCCACCTTGCTCACCCTGGTGGTGATACCCTTGCTCTATTATGCCCTGCTCTCCCGACGCTCATGACGGGAGGCACTAGCGAAGGCGAAATGATGCCCTGCTCTCCTGCCAGACGTGACGGGAGTCAATAGCGAAAGGATGCGCGATGAAGAGAGGCTGGCTGTGGTGGGCGGCGGGTGCCGGGGTGGCGGTGGCGGCCCTGGCATGGTGGTGGCGACCCCAGGGGACGCCGGTCAAGCTGGTGGCGGTCGGGCGGGGAGATGTGCTGGTGACCCTGGTCAACACCCGGGCCGGCACCATCAAGTCGTGCCAGCGGGCGGGGCTCAGTCTGCCCGGTGGCGGCGTGGTGGCGCAGATCGCCGTCAAGGCCGGGGACAGGGTGGCGCAGGGGGATCTGCTGCTGACCCTCTGGAGCGACGATATCCGTGCCGATCTCAGCCGCGCCCGCGCCCAGCAGGCCCTCGGCAAGACCCAGCGCGAGGAGCGCTGCAGCGAGGCCGCCTACTACGAGCGGGAGGCCAACCGGCTGGCCACCCTGCTCGCCAAGAACCTCACCTCCCGCACCCTGGCGGAGCAGGCCCAGAACCTGGCCGATACCCGCCGCTATATCTGCCGGGCCTCCCGCCAGCAGGAGCGGGTGGACGAGGCGCTGGTCGCCCAGGTGGAGGCCCGTCTGGCCGAGCGCCGTCTGCAGGCGCCCTTTGCCGGTGTGGTGGCCGAGGTCAACAGCAAGCTGGGCGAATACATGACCCCCTCACCCCCAGGGGTGGCCATGCCCCCCGTCATCGATCTCATCGACGATCGCTGCCTCTATGTCTCGGCCCCCATAGATGAAGTGGATGCCGCCCGCCTCAGGGTGGGCCTGAGCGCCCGGGTACTGCTCGATGCCATGCCCGGGCGCGACTTTGCCGCCACCGTCACCCGTATCGCCCCCTATGTGAAGGAGCTGGAGAAGCAGGCCCGCACCGTCGAGGTGGAGGCGGCGCTCACCGCCCCGCCGAGCGACGTGCCCCTGCTCATCGGCTACAGCGCCGATCTCGAGGTGGAGGTGACCCGCGCCACCGATGTGCTGCGGGTGGCGGCCAGCAGCCGGGCCGACGATGGCAGCGTGCTGCGGCTGGAGGGGGATCGGCTGGTGCGGGTGCTGCCCCGCTGGGGGGTGGAGAACTGGAACTGGATTGAGGTGGCAGAGGGGCTGGCCGCCGGTGACAGGCTGGCGGCCCAGCCCGGCCAGATAGTCGGGGAGGGACCCTTCACCGCCGCCAAGGAGCAGACGGATGAGTGATCTCATTCGCCTCGAGGCCGTCAGCCGTCGCTTCACCCTGGGGGGCACTGAGGTGGCGGCCCTCGCGCAAGTCTCCCTGCGGGTCGCCGAGGGGGAGTATCTGGCGGTGATGGGTCCCTCGGGCTCCGGCAAGTCGACCCTGCTCAACGTGCTGGGACTGCTGGACCGGCCAGACGAGGGGTGCTACTGGCTGGGAGGGGAGGATACCGCCACCCTGTCAGAGCCGGCGCTGGCCCGGCTGCGGGGTCAGCGCATCGGCTTCGTGTTCCAGTCGTTTCACCTCATCTCCCGCCTCACCGCCCGGGAAAACGTCGAGCTGCCGCTGATGCTGTGCGGCGTCCCCCCCGCCGAGCGCCACAGTCGCAGCCAGCACCTGCTGGAGGAGCTGAGGTTGGACAATAGGGCCGACCACAGGCCCGCCGAGCTCTCCGGCGGTCAGCGCCAGCGGGTCGCCATCGCCCGGGCCATGGCGCCGCGCCTCATCCTGGCGGACGAGCCCACCGGTAACCTGGACTCCCGCTCCGGGGAGGAGGTGATCACCCTGCTCGAGGGGCTCAACCGGGAGCAGGGTATGACCCTGGTGGTGGTGACCCACGACCCTCGCCTCGGCGAGCGGGCGGGCAGGCGGCTCTCGATGGATGACGGCCGCATCAGCAGCGACAGCGGCGGGGGCTGAATGCGGCGCCCCGATGCCCTCCGCTTCGCCGCCGTGGCCCTGCTGCGCCAGCGCACGCGAGCACTTGTGCTGATCCTGGCGGTGAGCCTGAGCGTCACCTCGGTGCTGCTGCTCACCGCGCTGGGAGAGGGGGCGAGGCGCTATGTGGCCGAGCAGTTCAGCTCCCTTGGCAAGGATCTGCTGGTGATGTTCCCGGGCCGCAAGGAGACCACGGGCGGGCTGCCGCCGGTGACCGGCAACAGCCTGCGGGAGATCACCCTGGATGACATGCACTACCTGGGCCAGCATCAACCCCAGCTCAGGCTGGTGCCGCTGGTGATGGGCTTTGCCGAGGCCAAGCAGGGGGCCCGGGTGCGCCAGACCATGCTGCTTGGCAGCAGCAACGACTTGCGGCATACCCACGGGCTGACCCTGCTCGCCGGCCGCTGGCTGCCGGGGGAGGCCACAGAGGATAGGCCGGTCGCCCTGCTCGGAGATGTGGCGGCCCGTGAGCTGTTCGGTCAGGCGGATCCGGTCGGCCAGTGGCTGCGTTTTGACAATCGCCGCTTTCGGGTGGTGGGAGTCTTCACCAGCCAGAGCAGCAATCTGGGGATGGACATGGCCGAGGCGGCGCTGATCCCGGTCGGCAGCGCCATGGGGCTGTTCAACACCGAGGGGCTGTTTCGCCTGCTGATCCAGCCGTTGGCCGGGCAAGCTGTGCCCCCGCTGATCACGCGGCTGGAGCAGCTGATGCAGGGGCGCCACGGGGTGCTGGATATTACCCTGGTGCGGCGCGACGCCATGCTGGCCACCTTTTCTACCATTCTGGCCACCCTCACCCTGGCGGTCGCCGGTATCGGGGCCATCAGCCTGCTGGTCTCCGGCATCATGATGATGAATCTGGCGTTGATCAGCACCCGCCAGCGCACCGGCGAGATAGGCCTGCTCAAGGCGCTGGGGGCCGACAGCCGCCAGATCCGCCAGCTGTTCTTGTGGGAGGCGCTGCTGCTGAGCGGTGGTGGCGCCCTGTTTGGCACGGCCCTGGGCTATGCCCTGGTGGCCCTCGCCGCGCTGATCTGGCCGAGCTTCCCGGCGGCGGTGCCCTGGCTCGCGCCCCTCTGCACCATACCGGCGGCCCTGCTGACCGGGCTCTTCTTCAGCTGGCTGCCGGCCTCCCGGGCGGCGCGGCAGGATCCGGTCAGCAGTCTGCGCAGCGGGCAATGGAGCGGTGGCTGATGTGCCTCGCCGATCTGCTGTTCTGGCTCTGGCGCGCCTTGCTGGCAGGGCGCAGTCGCAGCCTGCTGTCGGCGCTCGGCATCGCCATCGGGATCGCCTCCGTGACCCTGCTCACCGGCATAGGCGAGGGGCTCAGGCTCTATCTGCTCGACAGTTTCTCCCAGTTCGGGACCCGGCTGATCGCCGTGACCCCGGGCAAGACCGAAACCGCTGGCGGCCCGCCCGGCATCCTCTCCAGCAGCCGTCCCCTGCTGCTGGAGGATGCCGATGCCCTCGCCAGATTGCCAGGGGTAGAAGCCGCCCTGCCGGTGGTGCAGGGGCAGGGGGAGGTGCGCAGCCGGGGGCTGACCCGCAGCACCTCCATTCTGGGCACAGGCTCGGCGGCGCTCCTTGGCTGGCGCCTCACCCTGGTGCAGGGGCGCTTTCTGCCCGCGGACGACAGCGCCATGCCCCGTGCCTATGCGGTGCTGGGCGCCAAGGTGGCGGCTGAGCTGTTTCCCGGCGGCGATGCACCGGGGAGCCTGTTGCGCGCCGGTGATCGCCGTTTTCGGGTGGCCGGGGTGCTGGCCCCCAAGGGGCAATTTCTCGGCTTCGATCTGGACGACATGATCTATCTGCCCGCGGCCCATGCCCAGGCGCTGTTCAACAAGGAGGGGCTGCAGGAGATAGACGTCATCTATGGCGCCGGACAGACAGAGGCCGAGATCACCGCCCAGATCCGGCGGGTGCTGATCGCTCGCCACGGCGCCGAGGATTTTACCCTCACCTCCCAGCAGGACATGCTGACCAGCCTCGACAAGATACTCTCCATCATCAAGCTGGCGGTCGGGGGGCTCGGGATCATCTCGCTGCTGATCGGGGCGGTCGGCATCTTCAGCATCATGAGCATCGCCCAGCAGGAGCGGATCCCCGAGGTGGGCCTGCTGATGGCGCTGGGCTGCCCACGGCGCCGCATCCTGCTGCTGTTTCTGCTGGAGGCCGTGGTGCTGGCACTGCTGGGGGGCGCCATGGGGCTGGCCCTGCTCGGGGGCCTCAAGCTGCTGTTCGCGCTGCTGGCGGCCGGCTTGCCGCTCAGCCTCCATCCCCTCTATCTGCTGCTGGCCCTGGGGTGCAGCGCCCTGGTCGGTCTGCTGGCCGGGGTCGCCCCCGCCTTGCGGGCAGTGCGTCTCGACCCCGTGGTGGCCCTGCGGGGTGACTAGGGAGTGGCCTCTGCAATCTGTTGGGGGTCGCCGGCCTTGAACAGCGGGAAGTAACGCCTGTCCGCCTGGCTCATGTGGCCGACCACCAGCTCCTGCAGGATGAAGTTGAGCAGCTCGTCGTTGCCGAGCGTCCCCGCTCTGGCGGCAGCCATCAGCTGATCTGCCTTGTCCAGCAGCCTCTGGTGATCCCGGCGGTGGCTGGCGAGCTCCCCGTAGTCCCACTCTGCCAACAGTTGCTCCTCGAAGGCGAAGTGCTGGCGGGCCAGCTCGAACAGGCTCGCCAGACTCCCCAGGAACAGCTCGGGCTCTTCGCTCCGATCCTTGATGTGCTCCAGCAGACGGTTGGCCAGCATGAAGAGCCGGTGATGCTCGGCATCGATGCGGGGATGGCCGCACTCATGGCCGGGGTGCCACAGCAGGGCCCCCTGCGCCGGATCCCAGGAGGTCGTGAACAGGCAGACCCGGCCACGCCCCCGGTTCTTCGCCTGATACATGGCCTGATCGGCGTGGTGCATCAGGGTCTTGGGGTCGGCGCCATGCTGCGGATAGAGGGCCACCCCTATGCTGCTGGAGATGCGCAGCGCCTGCTGCTCGAGCAAGAATGCATGGTGCAGGCTCTGGTGCAGCTTGTCGGCCACCCCCAGGGCGGCGTCGCCGGTATCGGGCAGCAGGATCACGAACTCGTCGCCCCCAAGCCGCGCCACCAGATCGTCCTCGCGCACGCAATGACCCATGCGCTCGGCCACCAGCTTGAGCAGCAGATCCCCGGTCTCGTGGCCGAAGGTGTCGTTGATCGGCTTGAAGTGGTCGAGGTCGATGAAGATGAGGGCCAGGGGGCGATCGGGTGCCTGCTGCAGCCTCTCTTTCAGCTTCTGTTGCAGCAGCCGGCGATTGGCCAGGCCGGTGAGGGGATCGTGGAAGGCGAGCCGGCGCATCATCTCCTCCCGGGCCGCCCGCTCTGTGATATCCCGGGTCACCCCCAGGATGGCGTCCGGCCGCGCCCGGGTGTTGCCGTGCAAGGTGGTGATCGTCTCTATGGCCACCAGATGGCCATCCTTGTGGCGCAGCTGGGAGTGGATGACGCAGCGGGTCTGGGCCTGTTCACCCCGTTGCCAGGCGGCCAGGGCGGCGGTGATCTCGTCGCGCAGCTGCCTTCTGGATTCATCGGGCAGCAGTTGCTTGAGGGACATGGTGAAGAGCTCGGCGGGCTCATAACCGCTGAGGAGCCCGATGGCCGGGCTGACGTAGCGAAAGCGCAGGGAGGCGGTATCCATGGTCCAGATGACGTCGGCGCTGTTCTCCGCCACGAAGCGGTAGTGCTGCTCGCGCTGGGCGAGTTCGCGGGTTAGCCGCTGGCGATCCCGCGCCTCCTGACGCAGCCGCAGATGGAGGTGCAAGAAGATGCCGAGCAGCACCAGCAGGCTGAAGGTGATCAGTATGGCCACCGCCACGCTCTTGTCGAGCAGTTGCCGCTGCTGATGCAGGCTGGCCTGCGCCGGGTCGTAGATAAAGGGGGCCAGGCTGGGCACCGCCTTGAGCATGCCGGCGTCCAGATAGGTTCTGGCGATCTGCAGCCAGCGCTCCCGCTGCATGTAGCCCGGCTCGATGAGGTCGGGCTGCATCAGCGCCCGGGTTTCACGGGCCTCGAACGCCAGCTGCTCGCGGCCCGCCCCGCTCGGATACTGCGCCATGATGAGGTCTATCATCTCCTCGGGATGGTCCATGGCATAGCGCCACCCCTTGAGGCTCGCCTGCAGGAAGGCATGAACCCGCTCCTGACGGGTGACAAGCTCCTGCTCCGAGGTAAAGAGGTTGTCGCCGTAGAAGTCAAAGCCGATGTCGCGGGGATTGAACACCCGGTAGGAGATGCCCCTCTGTGCCAGATAGAAGGGCTCGGTGGAGCTGTAGGCACTGATGGCATCCACCTTGCCGTTCAGCAGCGCCTGCACCCCCTGCTCGTAGGGCTGGGTGTTCCACTGCCTGGTCTGCGTATAGTGATGGAGATAGGTCAGCAGCTCGTTCGAGCCCGGCTCCAGCATCAGCCGCTTGCCGGCCAGATCCGCCGGGGTGCGGATATCGGGTCTGTCCAGGGTGAGCAGTACCAGGGGGGAGTGCTGCAACATGGCGGCAAGCACCACCACGGGACGACCGGCGGCCCGGGCCAGCAGCAGATCGCTGCCACGGATGCCGAAGTGGGCCCGGCCCGTGGTCACCTCGTTGATCACATCGGTGCGGGGACTGGCCTCGCGCAGGGTGACCCGTAGACCGGCGTCCCGATAGAAGCCCTTGGCGATGGCGGCATAGTAACCGGCAAACTGGAACTGGTGCTGCCACGGCAGCTGTACTATGACGTGCTCGTCCGCGCGAAGGGGAGCTGTGGTCAGGGCGGATATCACCACCCAGATGGACATGATCCAGCATCTACGCTGGCAGGGGGCATCGGACTCCGTCATACGGCGGTTCTCTCGGGAGGTGCTCTGCTGGCTAGAGTCAAACAATTTCTTCTCTTTCGCAAGGGGAGAAAAGCCCATAAAGCGCAGGAATGCGGGCTATTAAAACTCATTTTTGTGTCATTCATCACGACAGGTGGAGGAGTAGTGCGTTTTGGCACCTCATCTGGCCAGATGGCGGCCCCTGGTGGATGAAAAAGAGAGTCATTTCCTTGTGCTCTTTGCCCTTGCAGGCCACGCCCTTGCTGATAGATTGCATTTTTCGATGCTTCCAGCTCAATTCATGCCATTGTCCCAACAGTGGAGGGCAGAGCGGGTGACCTGGGCCCGCCGCCAGGGGAGGACACCCCGGGAGCTGGGTGATATGGTAGTCTCCCCTTTTTCCAATGAGGTCCCCCTATGTCTCCTCCCATGTCTCCCTTGCGCCTGCTCGTCTCCGACTCTCAGGATCCCCTGTTCAACCTGGCGGTGGAGGAGTGCATCTTCCGCCAGATGGATCCCGCCCAGCGGGTGCTGTTCCTGTGGCGCAACGCCAATACCGTGGTGATAGGCCGGGCGCAGAATCCCTGGAAGGAGTGCAACACCCGCCGCATGGAAGAGGACGGTGTGACCCTGGCGCGGCGCAGCAGCGGGGGCGGGGCCGTGTTCCACGATCTCGGCAACAGTTGCTTCACCTTCATGGCGGGCAAGCCCGGCTATGACAAGAGCGTCTCCACCGCCATCGTGCTGGATGGCCTCAAGCGGCTGGGGATAGCGGCCTTTGCCTCGGGGCGCAACGATCTGCTGGTGGCCACGGCGGAGGGGGATCGCAAGGTGTCGGGTTCGGCCTACCGGGAGACCCAGGATCGCGGCTTTCACCACGGCACCCTGCTGCTGGATGCGGACCTCGGCCGGCTCGCCAACTACCTCAACCCCGACCCCAAGAAGCTGGCGGCCAAGGGGATCACCTCGGTGCGCAGCCGGGTCGCGAACCTGTGCGAGCTGCTGCCGGGGATAGATCATCAGCAGCTGAATGACGCCCTCATCGAGGCCTTCTTCCACCACTATGGTGAACGGGTAGCGCCCGAGCATATCTCCCCCGAGCGGATGCCGGACCTGCCCGGCTTCGCCGAGACCTTCGCCCGCCAGCGCAGCTGGGAGTGGAACTTCGGCCATGCCCCGGCGTTCAGCCATCAGCTGGACGAGCGTTTCGGCTGGGGCGGGGTGGAGCTGCATTTCGACGTGGAGAAGGGGGTGATAGGGCGGGCGCAGATCTTCAGCGACAGCCTGGATCCGGCGCCCCTGGATGCCCTGGCCGAGCGGCTGGTGGGGGCGCCCTACCGGCCCGAGGCGATGGCGGCGCTGCTGCACTCGCTGATGGGGGAGTTCCCGGCCAGGGCCCACGAGCTGGCGGAGCTGGAGGCCTGGCTGATGACGGCCCTGCGCTAAGAGGCATGATCCGGATCACGAAACGGAGCACGGGCTCCGGCGAAGGGGGGCCGCCAGCCCCCGACTGCCGTGGTCATGATAAAAAGTAGGGCAGGCCATTAGTTATTGTCGCTGTCTCCTGCGCCGCCCCGGGGGTATAACCGGGGCACATTTGCAGTACTAATGGTCTTATCATGAGCGATCTTGTCTATCTGAAAGATGACGGCGTCAACGCCGTCCACCCCGAATTCTCCGCCCGTTTCGCCACCGTCAAAGCCAACTTCTTCTCCCGCAACCCCGATCTCTGGCCGGTGTTTCGCGAGCCCGGTTTCGCCACCCTCAACGAGTTTCGCGCCCGTGGCCTGGCGCCGGATGCGCGCCTCAATGCCTGGCCCGATGGCCGCGCCCGCCTCGCGGATCTCTGCGAGACCATGCCGGTGCCCGCGCAGATGCGCACCCCGGGGGAGCCCATGGCGGAGCTGCTGTTTGCCGGCGCACTTTCCAAAGACTGGGAGAACCCCTCCAGCGTCGAGAACGTCATCACAATGTCGGCGGATCCCGCCATCTACGGCGCCCAGATGGGGATCCTCGCGAACCCCAACCTGGTCTACTCCGAGTATGCCGGGGTGGCGGAGGAGCTGGAGAAGAAGGTGGTGCGCCAGATTGCCCTGCTGGCGGGTTACGATCCGGCCCGCGCCACCGGCATCTTCACCCAGGGGGGGACCTTCTGTAACCTCTATGGCTATCTGCTCGGCATCCGCAAGAGCCTGCCCGAGGCCAAGCACAAGGGGCTCGGCCACTATCAGGACTACCGCATCATCAACTCCCAGGGCGGCCACTACTCCAACATCACCAACCTCTCCCTGCTCGGGGTGGATATCGAGAACAAGACCATCCGCATCCAGGTCGGGGAGAACAACGACATCGATCTCGCCGATCTCGAGCGCACCCTGACCGCCTGCTTTGCCCTGAAACACGTGGTGCCCACCATCATGCTCACCATGGGGACCACCGACACCTTCGGGGTGGACCAGGTGAAACCCGTGGTCGAGCTGCGAGACAGGCTGTGCGAGCGCTTCGAGGTGGCGGTCAAGCCCCATATCCACGTGGATGCCGCCATCGGCTGGTCGATGATCTTCTTCCTGGAGTACGACTTTGCCGCCAACCCGCTCGCCATCAACGGCGCCACCCTGGCGGGCATAGAGCGCAACGTGGCGCGCTTCTCGGAGCTCAAATACGCCGACTCCTTCACCGTGGACTTCCAGAAGTGGGGCTATGTGCCCTACACCTCCAGCCTGGTGATGATCAAGGAGCAGGACGACCTCAAGGCGATGGAGAATGACCCGGAGAACTTTTCGTATTTTGAGCGGGACATCCAGGGCCAGACCCACCTGCAGTCCACCATAGAGTGCTCCCGGGGGGCGAGCGGCCTGTTCGGCGCCTATGCGGCCCTCAACTACCTGGGGGTGGAGGGCTATCGCACCGTGCTGGCCCACTGCCTGCAAAATGCCAACTACTTCCGCTTCCGCCTGAGCCAGCTCGGCAACGTCAAGCTGGTGGCCCAGGAGAACCAGGGGCCGAGTGTGGGCTTCAAGATCTACAACCCCGAGTGGGTGAGCGACCCGGAAGCCGAGTTCGCCTTCGAGCTGGCCCGCAGCCCGGACGCAGCCTACAAGGCGCGGCTGGCCCGCAACACCGAATACCACCGCAACCTGTTCAAGCAGCGCGGCAAGGTGGGGCTCTACACCAACTGGGTGGAGGCGGTGGCGCACTCGGAATACGACGAACGCGGCAAGTACTCCTACATCGCCGGGGAGAAGGCGGTCTTTATGAACCCCGCCTGCACCCGCGAGCAGATCGACGCCTTTATCGACCATATACGCGGCTGAACGGCCTAGATTGCCAGGGCTCGGCTAGCAAAACGGCGGGATAATCCCGCCGTTTTTTATTACCGTGGCCAGCGCTCACTGCTTCTGCAGTTGCGTCACCGTCAGCTTGCCCGCCGGGTTCTCGGCGTGGAACAGGACGGCATCCCCCACCTTCAGATCCTTGAGCAGGGCCGGATCCGCCAGCAGGAACACCATGTTCATGGGAGGCATCTTGAGGTTCGCGATGGCCTCGTGCTTGATGCCGACCTTGCCGCTGCCGTCATCAAGGCGGGTGATGACCCCCTTGGTCATCACACTCTCTCCCGTCGCCTGCATATCCATCCCCTCCATCTGGGCCATGTCGTGCCCCTCGTGGTTCAGGGTCATCTCGGCCCGGGCCTGGAGAGAGGCGAGGCCAAGCAGCAATGTCAGGGTCAGCGTTTTGTAGTTCATGATGGTTTCCTCATCGTTCAGTCAATATGGATCGTGAAATCGGGTTATTCGGATTGCGGGTTCGCGCCCTTGCCAAGGCTGCGGCTGCGCCACAGGTAGTAGGCGGCGGGCAGCACCAGCAGGGTCAGCACCAGCGCGCTCACCATGCCGCCGATCATCGGGGCGGCGATGCGCTGCATCATCTCGGAGCCGGTGCCGTGGCTCCACATGATGGGCAAGAGGCCGGCGATGATGGTGACCACCGTCATCATCTTGGGGCGCAGGCGCAGGGCGGCGCCGTGGATCACTGCCCGGTGCAGGCCCGCCTTGTCCGGCTTGCCGCTCGCCACCAGCTCATCCCAGGCGTGGTTGAGGTAGACCAGCATCAAGACGCCGGTCTCCACCGCGACGCCAGCCAGGGCGATAAAGCCCACCCCGACCGCCACCGAGAGGTTGAAGTCGAGCAGCCAGAGGGTCCAGATCCCGCCCACCACTGCCAGCGGCAAAGTGGTGAGAATGAGCAGCACCTCCTGAACGCGGCGAAACGCCAGATAGAGCAGCAGCACTATGATGGCGATGGTGAGCGGCACCACGTAGGCGAGACGTGCCTTGGCCCGCTCCATGTACTCGTATTGGCCAGACCAGGTGAGGGCGTAGCCCGCCGGCAGCACCAGCTGCTTGTCCACTTGTGCTTTGGCCTCATCGACGAAGGAGCCGATATCGCGGCCACGAATATCGACGTAGACCCAGCCGTTGAGCCGCGCGTTTTCACTGCGCAGCATGGGGGCCTCGTCGCTGATGTAGACCCGGGCCACGTCCGCCAGCGCGATGCGCGCGCCGCTCGGGGTCACCAGCGGCAGCAGCTCCAGGCTGGCTACAGAGTCGCGATAGCTCTGGGGATAGCGCAGGTTGATGGGGTAGCGCTCACGCCCCTCTATGGTCTGGCCCACCTCCATGCCGCCCACTGCGGTGGCGAGCACCGCCTGCACGTCGGCGATATTGAGGCCGTAACGGGCCGCTTTCAGCCGGTCGATATCCACCTTGACGTAGCGGCCGCCCGCTACCCGCTCGGCGTAGACCGATGAAGCGCCCTCCACCTTGCCGACGATCTGCTCAAGCTGCTGGCCGAGCTGCTGGATCACCTTGAGATCGGGCCCGGCTATCTTGATGCCAACCGGGGTCTTGATGCCGGTGGCCAGCATGTCGATGCGGGTCTTGATGGGGGGCACCCAGGCGTTGGTAAGGCCGGGGAAGCGGATAAGGGAGTCGAGCTCCTCCTTGAGCTTCTCCGGGGTCATGCCGGGGCGCCACTGATCGCGGGGTTTGAGCTGGATGCTGGTCTCCATCATCACCAGATCGGCGGGGTCGGTGGCCGAGTCGGCGCGCCCCGCCTTGCCGAACACGTTCTGCACCTCGGGCACGGTACGAATGAGCTTGTCGGTCTGCTGCAGGATCTCCCGCGCCTTGCCCACCGAGATATTGGCCGCGGTGGTGGGCATATACATGATGTCCCCCTCATCGAGCGGTGGAATGAACTCGGAGCCCAGATATTTCAGCGGCCAGAAACCCGCCACCGTCACCACGGCGGCGATGGCCAGGGTGGTTTTCGGACGGGCCAGCACGGCCCTGAGCAGCGGCACATATGCCTGGCTTAGCCAGCGGTTTAGCGGGTTGGCCTGCTCCGCCAGTACCTTGCCACGGATGAAGTAACCCATGATCACCGGCACCAGCGTGATGGCGAGCCCGGCCGCCGCCGCCATGGCGTAGGTCTTGGTGTAGGCGAGGGGGTGGAACATCCGACCCTCCTGCGCCTCCAGCGCGAACACCGGCAGGAAGCTGATGGTGATGATCAGCAGGGAGAAGAAGATGGCGGGCCCTACCTCGATGCTCGCCTCGGTGATGATGCGCCAGCGGTTCTTGTCGGTGAGCGCCTCCCGCTCCATATGCTTGTGGACGTTCTCGATCATCACGATGGCACCATCCACCATGGCGCCGATGGCAATCGCGATACCGCCTAGCGACATGATGTTGGCGTTGATCCCCTGCAGGTGCATCACGATAAAGGCCACCAGAATGGCAATGGGCAAGGTGATGACCACCACCAGCGACGAGCGCAGGTGGAACAGGAAGGCGAGGCAGACCAGCACCACCACGGCGAACTCCTCCAGCAGCTTGCCGGAGAGGTTGTCGATGGCGCGCTGGATAAGGTCGGATCGGTCGTACACGGTGACGATCTCCACCCCCTCTGGCAGGCTGCTTTTCAGCTCTGCGAGCCGTTTCTTGACCCCGTCTATGGTGTGCTGGGCATTCTCGCCGTAGCGCATGACGATGATGCCGCCCACCACTTCCCCTTCGCCGTTGAGCTCGGCAATGCCGCGCCGCATCTGGGGGCCGGTGACCACATCTGCCACGTCACCCAGCAGCAGCGGGGCGCCGCGCACAGTGGTGCCGAGGGGGATCTGCTTGAGGTCTTCGACGCTCTTCAGATAACCGTTGGATCGCACCATGTACTCAGCTTCCGCCATCTCGATGACGGAGGCGCCGGTCTCCTGATTGCCCTGCTGGATGGCCGTCTCGATAAGGGAGAGCGGGATGCCGTAGGCGCGCAGCTTGTCCGGATCGACCCGCACCTGATACTGGCGCACCATGCCGCCCACGGTGGCGACTTCGGAGACCCCCTCCACCGTTTGCAACTCGTACTTGAGGAACCAGTTTTGCAGCGAGGTGAGCTCGCTCAAGTCATGCTTGCCGGTTCTGTCCACCAGGGCGTACTGATAGACCCAGCCCACCCCGGTGGCATCGGGGCCGAGCTGGGGGCGGGCGGAGGCGGGCAGATTGGGCGCAACCTGGCTCAAATACTCCAGCACCCGGGCACGGGCCCAGTAGAGATCCGTGTTGTCGTCAAACAGCACATAGACGAAGGAGTCACCGAAGAAGGAGTAGCCGCGCACAGTGGTGGCTCCCGGCACCGCCAGCATGGCGGTGGTGAGCGGGTAGGTCACCTGATCCTCCACCACCTGGGGCGCCTGCCCCGGGTAGGTGGTCTTGATGATCACCTGCACGTCGGAGAGATCCGGCAGGGCGTCCACCGGGGTTTGCTTCACTGACCAGAGTCCCCAGGCGGTGAGCATGACGGTCAATAGCAGTACCAGAAAGCGGTTGCCGATGGACCAGCGAATGATGGAAGGGATCATTGTTTGGCTCCCATATCGTGCTGGCTATGGTCCATGCCTTCCATGTCCGTCATGTCATCTTTGGCAGGCGCGGCCTTGTTGGCGGGGGCATCCTCGATATGGATGGTGGTGATGCGGTACTTGTCCCCCTCCTGCATTACCTGCAGATGCAGGGTCTGCCCCTCGACCAGCTTGCTGATATCGACCCCTTCGGCGACGGTGAATTCCATCTCCATGGCGGGCCACTGCCACTCGGGGATGGGCTGGTGGGCCACCATCAGGGTGCGACTGGCCAGATCGATGCTTTCAACCTCACCCTGGGTCCACACCTGGGCGGGACGCACCGCCGTCATGCGCTGGAAGTCCGAGTCGATGGCCGATTCGGAGTCGAGCAGGAACTGGGCCGAGCTGACGATGCTGTCACCCTCTTCCACCCCCGCCTTGATGGCGACCTTGTCGCCAAACTGGGGGCCCAGGGTGACGGCCACCGACTTGAAGCTGCCATCTCCCAGCGCCAGCACCAGTCTGTCCTGGCTGCCGGTGCGGATCACCGCTTCGCTCGGTACCACCAGCCGGGGTTCCCCCTGCCCGGTGCGAATGCTCACCTTGGCAAACATATTGGGTTTCAAGAACTCATCCGGGTTGGCGAAGCGCAGCCGTACCTTGAGGGTGCGAGTGGCGGCATCCAGGCTGGGGTAGAGGTAATCGACCCGACCCTGCCAGCGGCGGCCCGGGGCGTAGTCCAGGGTCATGGTGACCGGATCCCCCACCTTCAGCTGGGCCGCCTGGCGCTCGAACACCTCGGCGCTGACCCACACCTGCTTGAGGGTGCTGATGTTGAACAGCGCCGCGGCGGGCTCCACATACTGGCCCTCGCGCACCTTCAGCTCGGAAACATAACCGCTGCTGGGGGCATAGATGCGCACCGTCTCCTGCACCTGGCGGCTGCGCTTGAGGGCCGCTATCTGATCCGCCGGCACCTGCAGCGACTTGAGCTTGCCCTCGGCGGCGCGCAGAAGCAGGGGGTTGGCGGTGTTGAGCGCCAGCAGGTACTCGTGCTGGGCGTTGACCAGATCCGGCGCGTAGAGCTCGTAAATCAGGCTTCCCTTGCTCACCTGCTGCCCCTCGCTCTTGATGGCGAGGGTGCGGATCCAGCCCGCCATGCGGGCGTTGACCGCCTCCAGCTTGTCCTCGTCATAGCCGACGTAGCCCACCGTCTCGATCTGCTGGTGGATGGGCAGCTTTTCGACTTTGGCGAGCCGCACCCCCAGGTTCTGCTGGATCTCGGGGCTGATGGTGACGGTGCCGGGGGAGCCGCTTTTTTGCTCCTCATAGACGGGAATGAAGTCCATCCCCATGTTGTCCTTGGCGGGGCCATCGCGTTTATCGCGGGGATCCATGGGGTTGACCCAGTAAAGGGGCGTCTTCTCCTTGGCGCTGGCGCCATCGGTGCTTTGTTTGGCGACCCAGTAGCCGCCACCGGCGCCAAGGGCGAGCAACAGGGCCGACATCAGGATGGTCTTGTTCATGAGTGGTCTCCAGCGCGGATCTGCGTGCAGAACGTGCAGGAGAATAAGGTGCCCGCGAAGGCCGCAACCTTGGACGGTGAAAAGTGGGCTGGTGACATGATACGTCTTCTCTTGTGCAGGCCGCCGGGCGGGTGAGGTGCAAGGCATCACCCAAGGGGCTGGCGGCAAACGGGGCGCAGCTGTGTCAGCGCGCACGGCTCCCTGCGAGCAGGCCGGTTTGGCCAGGGCACAGGGTCAGGCAAGGCGGCAGAAAACGGGCAGGCCGAGGCTTGCCGCCGCCGCGAGAGAAGCGCTTTCTAGTGGCGCAGCACCGACAGCATCAGGTGTCGGCGCGGCCAGGAGGGAGGGTGGGTACCGCGGGATCGCAGGAAGGGATCCCGCAACCAGTTGTCCAGCACGCTGCTCGCCGTCCCGAGGGGCAGCAACAACAGCGGCAGAGCGAGCAGGGTCAGCAGGGCGGCCAGCAGCGGCAGCCCGGCCCCCATGGGCGAGGTGAGGCCGCCGTGCATCTGGCACTCGTCCTGATTGGGGTCGGCGGCAGCGTAGCCATCACCGCCGTCGTGGCAGGAGAGCCCCTGCATGGCCGCAGGCATGGTGGGGGCCCCGGTCATGGCGATGGGTGAGGACGTCGCCTCCTCCCTTGCCGCTGCGCCATGCCAGCTGATGCAGAGGGTGAGATTGCAGACGAGCAGCAGCCCCAGCAACAGCCGGGCGATGAGCACTGTGGGCAATCTCGATGACAACATGGGCGGTTTCCCTGGGACGGATGGGCCGAATCTAAACCTTGCCGAAAGGTGAAGGTCAAGGTTTGGCAAAACCCGTCAGCCAAAGAGTTGATATGGATTAAGAAAGGACGGGCTGTGAACAAAAAAGCCCCCGCATGGGCGGGGGCTGGCTCTCTTTGCGAGGGGGTGCCTGGCGCCGGGATCAGGCGAAGCAGGCCCAGATGGGGGCGTGATCGGAGGGTTTGTCGATGCCGCGCAGCTCGTAGTCGATGCCGGTCTCGGTCACTTTGTCCTTGAGGGCATTGGACGCCATGATGAGGTCGATGCGCAGGCCGCGGTTCTCGTCAAAGCCCCTGGAGCGGTAGTCGAACCAGGAGAAGCGCTCGCACTCGGTGGGGTTGGCGGCGCGGAAGGTGTCGGTGAGGCCGAACCCCTTGAGGCGCTCCATCCACTCCCGCTCTATGGGCAGGAAGGAGCACTTGCCATCTCGCAGCCAGCGCTTGCGGTTCGCCTCGCCGATGCCGATGTCGAGATCCGTGGGGGAGATGTTCATATCCCCGATCAGCGCTATCTGGTCGTCCGGGCTGTGGTGGGTCTCGAGGTAGTGCTGCAGGTCCTCGTAGAACTTCTGCTTGGCCGGGAACTTGGTCTCGTGCGCCTGGTTCTCCCCTTGCGGGAAATAGCCGTTCATCACCTTGATGAGGGAGCCGTCTTCCCGCTTGAAGCTGGCCATGATCATGCGGCGCTGGGCATCCTCGGGGTCTGTGGGGAAGCCTTTTTGCACCTCGATGGGGGCCTGCTTGCTCATGATGGCGACCCCGTAGTGACCCTTCTGGCCGTGGAACACCACGTGGTAACCCATGGCCTCCACGTCCGCCACCGGGAAGGCCTCGTCGTGAACCTTGATCTCCTGCAGGCCGATCACATCCGGCTGGTGCTTGTCGATGATGGCTTGCAACTGATGAAGACGGGCGCGCAGGCCATTGATATTGAAAGAGATGATCTTCATGTCAGGGATGCTCATGTCGTTTTTATTAGTCGCTATTGGACTAGGAATCCGGTCTGGATGCAAGTTCCCGGGCTGTGCTCGGCGCCGCGCCTCTGCCGTGGATCGGGCTATCGGCAAGCTGTTCACGGCCTCGCAGCAGGAGCGTGAACAGCTTGTCAGCGGGTCATCTTCTTGACAAACACCACCACGAACAGCGCCAGCGTGAAGCTGCCGGTGAAGGCCTCGAAGGCGGCGAAGATCCGCGACAGGCCGACCGGGGTGAAGTCGCCGTAGCCCAGGGTGGTGAAGGTCACCACGCTGTAGTAGAGGCATTCGAGCAGGAAGATGGCGTTCTCTTCGAGGGTCGCCTCCGGGCGGTAGATGAGGTGGTTGCCCGCGAAGTTGAGGCCGCAGAAGAAGTAGAAGATGCTGCAGATGAAGATGAGCAGCAGGGAGAAGAGCACCACCCGCATGGGGGCCTCCCCGTAGCCGCAGAACAAGTCCACTATCCAGGAGGCGAAGCGGTGATAGGACCAGAACGGCATCTGCAGGCGGCGCATGGTGAGCTCCTGCTGGATGTAGCGGCCGGACATGGTGAAGATCCCCTGGGCCTCCGAGGCCTTGCGCAGATCCCGGTAGGTCTCTTCCGCCTCCTTGAACCAGACGCGGGCCTGCACCGGATCCCGTTCGCTTCGCCCCTTCCTGTCCTGCATCAGGCGCCTGCCGGTGTCCAGGTTGTCGAGCCGGGTGTTCTTCCAGCGAATGCCGAGCAGGTTGACGTCGTGCAGCTCGGCGCAGTGCAGGTTGGCGTCACTGACGTCGGCCTTCATCAGGCTGCCGCCCTTGATGCGAATGCCGTAGAGATGGGCGCCCCTCAGGTTGGCGCGATAGAGGTTGCACTGCTCCAGCAGAAATCCCTGGGGCCCCTCTCTGTTCACCAGGTTGAGACCGGCGAGATCGGCGCGGGCCAGTTGCAGCCCGTGGCACAGGCCCCCCTGGCGCACATAGTGCTCCAGCGCCGCGGCTGTGTCCGGGGATGAGTGAGAGGCATGGGGGTCGTGCCAGTGGCACAGCTCGTGCTCTCCCGCCTCTTCGCTGCAGTGGCGGCCATCTGCCACCAGGTATCGGCACATCCCCATGCTGTCGCCCCTCCTTGCCTGAGTCTGTATCAGCATAGGTGAGGGAGGGGCGCCGCTGGCTAGGCTAGCTGGTTAAATTCCTGGCGCAGCTTGCGAAAGCGATCCTGCTGAGCGGGGTTCAGGGGGATGCCCTCCAGCACCTCCAGGGTCTCCTTGCACTCGGCGCCAAATTCCGGGCTCTTGCGGTTCTTCTGCATCAGTTGCAGCAGCACCTGGATCTTGTTGAGGGCGGCGCCGGTATTGGCGGGAGCCCGGCGCAGGGCCTCGCGGAAATGGCCGAGGGCCTGCTCCAGCTCCCCGCTCTGGTAGGCCTTGATGCCGAGATCGTTGAGCTGCTGGTAGCGCTGACGGCGCTCCTGCACCGTCTTGTCGTCGCGGGTCACCTGGATGCAGGTGGTGAGCAGCCGGTCTTCATCCTCCGCCAGCAGGGATTGCAGGCTCTCGGCGTACTCGAACTCCCCGAGCTGGTAGAGGGCGAGTATGGTCTCGCCGAGCAGGGCGGGGGGCATGGTCTCGGGCTTGTCCAGCCAGTTCTGGTTGGCGCGATAGAGCATCTTCTTGCCCTTGAGCAGCTCCCCCAGGGCGATGCGCACCCTGGCCTGACAGATCTGCTCGAACACCGGGTAGTTGAACTCCGACATCATCAGGGAATCCCGAATGCGCGACAGGGCGGAGTTCACCTGTTTTTGCAGGTTGGCGATGTGATAGCCGTCGTTGCTGTTGAGGGCGTAGAGAGTCAGGGTCTGGATGTAGGCCCCGAGATAATGCGGCGTGCGGTGGATGGAGTTGCGCGACAGGTCGATGAGGGCGAGCAGCACATCCTTGGCCTGGCCGTAGTCGTGGCGCTGCAGGCACACCTCTGCCAGCCGGCGGGAGAGTTGCACCGACTGGGGGGAGATGTCCACCGCCCGGCGCAGCTCCTGCTGGGCCAGCTCCTCCTTGCCAAGGGAGAGCAGGGACTCCGCCAGCCAGAGGTGGGCCTCCACCATCAGGGGGGTGTTCTTGAGCGTCGCCTGCAGGTGGCTCACCGCCTCGTCATGAAGGCCGAGGGTGTGGCAGGCCTTGCCCAGGGTCAACCTGGCCCAGCTGTTCTCCTGGCCGGCCAGCAGCTGGCGCATCAGGCTGCGGGCCTCCTTGGCCTGGCCCAGCTTGAGCTGGGTGTCGGCCTGCAGGCAGCGGCAGAAGTTGGCGAAGCGCGGCACCGCATCGGCCTGTCTGGCGCAGGCTTCGACCAGGGCCGGCAGGTCATCCCGGGTGAGGGCGATGAAGACGCTCTCCAGAGACTGGCGACGGGCGAGGGCGCGCTTCAAGCGAAACGAGAACTGCTCCTGGGAGAAGGGCTTCATCAGGTATTCGTCGGGCTCGGCCTCCAGCGCGCTCAGCACCATGGCGCGAGAGCTGTCGCTGCTGACCATGATCACCACGCTCTGGGGCGGGATCAGCTGCTGGTCCCGCAGGCTCTCCAGCAACTGGCGACCGTTCTCGCCCGCTCCCAGCTCGTAGTCCAGCAGATAGATGTCGAAGCTCTCCTTCTGGCAGCGGCGGCGCGCCTCGTCGGCGGAATTGATGTAGGTGATGCGGTTGATGCCGATGTTGATCAGCATCGCCTTCATCATCATCTGAAAGGATCGCTGCTCGTTGACCAGCAGGATGCGCCTGGGTTTGGGCTGGGCTTTCTTCTCTGGTGCGGGATCCGGTGTCTGCATCTGTCTTGCATCGAGGCGCTGCGGGCTGGTGGGAGAAGTGTGCCACCAAAGTCCGCAGACAGGCAATTGAACATGGGAAGGGGGCCCCGTTTTTCCCGCCAGGGCAGGAGGCGGCCCGCAAAAAATCATGGCGCTCCCTTGATCTTCGTCAACCGGACGCGAGATGGCAGTGGCGCGGTTCGGCCCGGTTTTTAGACTTGAAGGGAGGCAGATCCCGGCGATCTGCAGCCATCACCCGCACCACAAGGAGGAATCAAATGAGTTTGCTACCGAGCCGCACCAGCCTGTTTGATGACCTGTTCCACGACATGGCCTCCGGCTTCTACATCCGGCCCCTGCACGGGGATCCGCTGCCCAGCCGGATCACGCTGGATCTGAGGGAGAGCGACGGCGGTTACCTGCTGCAGGCCGAGCTGCCCGGGGTGGCCAAGGAGGACATCCACGTGGACGTGCACGGCAAGCTGGTGACCCTGAAGGCGGAGATCCGCCAGCACGACAGCCAGAGCAAGGAGGATAGATCCCTGCGCAGCGAGCGCTACTATGGCAGCGTGTCGCGCACCGTCGAGCTGCCGGTGGAGGTGGCGCCGGACCAGGTCAGCGCCCGCTTCGAGAACGGCATCCTCACCCTGCAACTGCCCAAGCAGGCGGTCACCCCGGCGCCCCATCGCATCCCCATCGAATAGGCTGCCTATGAAAGAGGCCCCGCATTGCGGGGCCTCGCCGTTCATGGCTGGCTGCGCACCAGGTAGGGGGCAAACGCCGGGGTGTGGCGTGCAACAAACCCCTGATCCGTCTTCTCGATGAGATAGACCGCCAGCTTGTGCTCGGTGGCAAAGGCCATCGCCTGCTCGGGCCCCATCACCATGAGGGCGGTGTCGAGGGCATCGGCCTCGAGCGCGGTGGGGGTGATGATGCTGGCGGAGACCAGCTTGTGGGTCACGGGCTCGCCGGTGGCGGGATCGATGATGTGGGAGTAGCGCCGGCCATCGAGCTCGTAATAGTTGCGGTAGCTGCCGGCGGTGCTCAGGGCCATGCCGTTCGGGGTGACCACATCCTCGATGGCGCCCGGCCTGTCCGAGGGCTCGACGATGGCCACCCGCCAGGGGTTGCCCTTGTCGTTGTGCCCCTTGCTGCGCACGGCGCCCGCCACCTCGACGAGGTAGTTGTGCACCCCCTTGCGCTCCAGCAGCGCGGCGATGTCGTCGGATGCCGCCCCTTCCCCCAGGGTGGAGAGATCCAGATAGAGGTCGGGGATGGCCTTGCCAAGCAGGAAATGGTCCCCTTGCGGCGTCAGGCTGAGCTTGTCGATGCCGACCCGCTCCCGCGCCCGGGCGATCTGCTCTGCGGTGGGCCGCTTGACCGGGCGCTTGTCCGGCCCGAAGCCCCACAGGTTGACCAGGGGGCCCACGGTGACGTCCAGCTTGCCCCGGGTGAGGCGCCCCGCATCCATGCCCTGCTGTACAATCTTCGCCATGCTGGCCGGTATGGGCATGGGGGCCTTGCCTGCATCCTGATTGAAGCGGGAGATGAGGGAGCCAGGATCATAGGTGGAGATCTCCTGGTTGATGCGCGCCAGCAGGGCATCGACCTCCCCCTGCAGCGCGGCCTGGCCGCCGGGGAAGGGGTCGCTCAGGGTCACCGCATAGTAGGTGCCCATGGTGTTGCCCTGAATGCGGGTCTGGGTCGGGGCCGGCTGACAGGCGGTCAACAGCAGCATCAGGCAGAGCAGCAGGCCGCGGGGGGCCAGGGAGAGGGTCTTCATCTTGCATTCTCGCGGGAGTCGTCGACGGGGGAGCAGCTTAGCCAAGGGCGCCGCCATTGACGAGCCCCGGGCGCCGGGCCTGGGTGGAAATAATTAAGCTGCGCTGGGTGAACCCGGCAGATCTGTTCCACAGTTCAATGGACCCCGGGAGTGACCTGGTCCGCAGCTTTGAGCAAAAGCCGCTGCCCTCCGGCGACATTTGGGTACAATGAAGATCTATCATGACAGCATCTTTACGTGTCGCCGTGCGATTCGACAGACAAGGGTGTTGCCATTCCTCGTCAATCAAAGGAGAAGATGATGAAAAAGGTGTTAACCCTGCTGCTGCTGAGTTCCCTGGCTGCCCCGGCGCTGGCCGATGAGTGCGCCCTGGTCATCGAAGGCAATGACGCCATGCAGTTCAATCAGAAGGAGATGAGCGTGCCGGCCACCTGCAAGGAGGTGACGGTGACCCTCAATCACACGGGCAAGCTGCCGGTGGCCAACATGGGTCACAACTGGGTGCTGGCGAACACCGCCGACTATCAGGCCGTCGCCACTGCTGGCATGAGCGCCGGCGCCGATCACGACTACCTGCCCAAGGACGACGCCCGTATCCTGGCGCACACCAAGCTGGTGGGGGGCGGCGAGAGCACCAGCGTCACCTTCAAGACCGAGGGGCTGGCTGGCAAGGATCTCACCTTCTTCTGCTCCTTCCCCGGCCACTTCGCCTTGATGAAGGGCACCTTCAAGGTCGGTTGAGCCGCGCTGGTCTGACAGGAAAAAGCCGGGATATCCCGGCTTTTTTGTGCCCGCTATCTGGCTTGCAGGGTAAAGAAGGCGAGGATGGTCTTCTTGCCGCACTCGAAGCGGATGCTCTCCTCTCCCTGCACCACCAGGGTCTCGTTGATGGCCACGGCCTGGTCTGCCACCGTCATCTGGCCGCTCAGCAGGTGGCAGAGGTAGGTCTTGTCCGCCTCCAGGGTGAGGGTCAGGGGGAAGGGCACATTGAGCACCCGCACGTTGGCGCCGATGCGTTTCGGGTCGTAGATGAGCCCCAGATCCGTCACCTCCTTTTTCAGCAGCTCGCAGTGGGTCTCGTCATCCCCGCTGAAGTGGGCCGCCTCGAAGGTGGCGTAGGGGTGGCCGTTGAGCACGAAACCGGCGCCGCTGACGGGCAGCAGGATGCGCTGATAGCCGGGAAATTTGGAGAAGGGGCCCGCCGCCTTGATGGGGGCCGAGCTCAGCCGGTAGTCAAAGTCGAGCTTCTCCAGGGTCGAGCCCGGGGGGGAGACAAGGATCTGGGCCGTGGTGCCCTGCCTGTTTTTCCAGGGCATCTTCAGCTGGTCAGACTCTTTAATCAGGGTGATCACGTTGGCGCCTCGGCGAGGAGTGGGGAGAGAGGGGCCAGTGATACCATCTCCGGGAGTGGCTCACAAGGCGGCGTCAGCGGCGGCCGTGCTGGTTGGCCACAAATCAGGCAATGAGGCCCTTGATGCAGGTGTTGGATCTAATCGGTTGATCCAAGCGCTTTTTCTATCTTGCCCAGCAGTTGCTGCAACTGCTCTACCTCTGCCGGTTCCAGCAGGGAGCACAACCGCTCGTCGAGCAATGCGGCCAGCTGCTCCCCCTGATTGACGCGCTCGCAGGCCAGCGGGGTCAAGGCCAGACAGATGCTGCGTTTATCCGTCGGATGGGGCCGTTTCTCTATCATCCCCTGTTTCTCCATCTCCTGTAGCAGGCGTGTCACCTGCGCCTTGTCGCGGCCCGTCAGCTGTGCGATGAGCTGTGGTGTGGCCGGATCCTGTGCGTGGATCAGTTGCAGCACCTTGTAATGGAGGGGGCTAAGGGCGATCTGCTGTGCCCGGAAATGCTGCGCCAGGGCGATTCTGTAGTGATCGAGGAGCCGGAAGAGACGGTTTGACAGGTTCATGGTTGATAAAGTCAACTTAAATTGGTTTAATTGATTTTATCAACCATATGGGCAAAAGCCCAGCCCGAGAGGAGATGAAAGATGCCACACCCGTATCGTGTACAGGTCCAGGCGCTGGACCGCGAGGTTCCCCCGTTGCAGTTCGATTGCCAGAATCACGACGACATATTTGCCATCCTGGCGCTCAGCAAGGGGAAGCTGCCCATGTCGGAGCAGGAACATCAGGCGTTTATCGTCGGGTTGAAGCTGTTCGGCGAAGTGATGATGCAGCATCGCAAAGAGGAGCTGTTCAAGGAGTTTCTCCCCCATTTCAAGCAGTTCATGGGGCAGCTGAAACGCACGGCCAGGGGTCAGGAGGCCGAGGTAGAGCCATCCCGGCAGTGATGTCAGCCTGATCCGGAAGGCAAGGGAGGGCTCGTGCCCGCCATGGGGCCGCCCGGTTTTTGTCATGGCGCCAGCATGCTTGAGGCAGATGAAACCCCGAGGCTGTGATCCTGACGCTGTTAATCGGGCCCGGGGTCGCTACACTGGCACTTCTGCCGTATGGAGGCCCCATGACCCACAAGATCATTCTGGATACCGATCCCGGTATCGACGACGCCATGGCAATACTCTTTGCCGAGGCCCACCCCGCCATCGACTTGCTCGCCATCACTACTGTGTTTGGCAATGCCACCATAGAGAACGGGACCCGCAACGCCCTCTGGCTCAAGCAGAAATACGGCATGAAGGCAGAGGTGGCCCAGGGCGCCGCCGCGCCGCTGCTGCGCGAGCCCGTGGGGCCGACCACGGTAGTGCACGGCCCGAGCGGGCTGGGGGACGTGGAGGCGGGGGAGGTGACCCTGACCCCGGATCCCCGCCCGGCCTGGCAATACATAGTCGAGACGGTGAAGGCCAACCCCGGCGAGATCACCCTGGTGACAATCGGGCCCCTCACCAACCTGGCGCTGGCGTTGCAGGAGGCCCCCGAGATCACCGCGCTGGTGAAGCAGGTGGTGGTGATGGGGGGCGCCTTTGGCGTCAACGGCCATCGCGGCAACGTGACCCCCTATGCCGAGGCCAACATTCACGACGATCCCGAGGCGGCCGATCGGGTGTTCACCGCCCCCTGGCCCGTGGTGATCATCGGGCTGGACGTGACCCAGCAGAGCTTCTTCAGCAGTGCCTACCTGGATGCCCTGCGGGACGACGCCGGTGAGCCCGGCCGCTTCCTGTGGGCGGTGAGCCGCTTCTACCTGCGCTTCTATTCCGAGCGCATCGGCCTCAATGGCTGCCACGTGCACGATCCGTCCGCCATCGCCTACGTGATCGATCCCGAGCTGTTCACCCTGCGGGAGGGGCCGGTACGGGTCATCGACCATGGCCCCGCCATCGGCCACACCCTGCAGAAGTTCGACGGCAAGTCCCATCCCCACGATGAGTGGGCGGACTTCCCGGCCCAGCGGGTCGGGGTGGCGGTGCGGGATCAGGCCCTGCTGGCGCTCTATCGCGACACCCTGGTGGCCTGGGGCAAGGATTGCTGACTCGGGGATGGGCAAAACGTGATGTCCGCCCACTCCTCGCCGACCGCCGCCACATATACTGACGCACATCGAGGCTGGCAAAGGGAGAGAGAGATGGCCTGGTTGTCGTTGTTGGTGGCGATCGCCCTGATCGGGTGGTTGATGACGCTGGGGCGCGGCGCCCTGTTCGAGATCCGGCTTGCCCCTGGCAAGGTGCAGGTGAAGCGAGGCTCGGTACCGCCGCGCTTCCTGGCCCAGGCCAAGCAGATCCTGCAGCAGGAGCCGGTGCGGGGGCGCATCCTGGGTCAGCGCGATGGCAACGGGGTCAGGCTGGTCTTCTCCCGCTCCATCCCGGAGCCCGTGGCCCAGCGCCTGCGCAACGTATTCCCTTACGGGGACTACAGGGGCGCGGCCCAGACCCCGGATGGGCGCAACTCTCGCTGACCGCGTTCTGTTGACGCTGTCATTCACTTCCGGCGCCGGGCACTCTGCCCGGCGTCTGCTTTTCCCTCAGGCCAGAGAGCGCCGCCATCAGCGCGGCCCTTGCAAGGGCTTCATCACCTCGATCAGAAAGTCGATGAAGGCGCGGGTCTGGGGCTTCAGGAAGCGGCCGCCGCGAAATACCGCATGGATCTCGTCATGACGATCCTCGTACGGGGAGGCCTGCCACCCGGGCAGCAGTGGTTGCAGGGTGCCGTTGTCCAGCCCCTGCTGCACCATCCAGCTCGACAGCAGCAGTATGCCGGCGCCCGCCTCGGCCGCACACAGCAGCGGCGTGCCGCCGACCGAGGCGAGGTTGCCCCGCACCGCGACCCTGTGCCGCTGCACGCCTTGCCGGAAATACCAGTGCTGGCGCTGACGGCCATGGCCGCGGATCAGGCAGTTGTGGTGTGCCAGCTCATCGGGATGGGCGGGCTCGCCATGGCGGGCCAGATAGGCGGGGGAGGCGACCAGCAGGGTCCGGTTGGTGAGCAGGTGGCGGCTATGGAGGCCGCTGTCCACTGGGCGTCCGACGCGCACCGCCAGGTCCACGTTTTCGGCGTCGAGATCCACCAGCCGGTTGTCGAGCTCGATCTCGAGCCGCACCCCGGGGTAGCGGGCCAGGAAGGCGGGCAGGCGCGGCGCCAGCCAGGCGGCGCCGAAGCTCTCGAACACCGAGACCCGAAGCGGGCCCTCTGGCGCCACCGGCAGGGGCTGCAGGGATTGCACCAGCTGATCCGCCTCCTCCAGCAGAGGGATGGAGCGGGCGAGGAAGTACTCCCCCTGCTCGGTCAGCACCAGCTGGCGGGTGCTGCGCTTGAACAGGGGGATCCCCAGCTGTTGCTCCAGCGCATCTATGGTGCGGGTCACCGAGGAGGGGGCCAGGTTGAGGGCGCGGGCGGCCCGGGAAAAACTGCCCGACTCCACCACCTGAGCCAGGATACGGACGCGATCCAGCATGGGAATACCTTTGCGGTAAATGCAAAACTGTTGCAGGTTGTGGCTGTATTCTGATTTTTAATGAAAAAATGAACAATGTGCTCATCGCCCATGGGGGCGCTCATCCAAGGAGTCTTGCCATGTCCCACCGTATCCAGCTCGCCAGCCAGATCCCCGCCGCCATCCAGGCCATGCGGGGGCTGGAAACCTATCTCGGCAGCACCGACATTCCCCTGTCGCTCAAGGAGCTCATCAAGCTGCGGGCCTCCATGCTCAACGGCTGCGCCTACTGCATCGAGATGCACGCCGAGGTGGCGATGAAGCACGGCGACAGCCCCCAGCGCTTGCTGGCGCTGTCCGCCTGGCGCGAATCCCCGCTGTTCGATGAGCGGGAGCGGGCCGTGCTGGCCCTGACCGACGAGGTGACCCTGATCGGCGAGCGAGGGCTCACCGAGGATACCTACCAACAGGCCCTGGCCCTGCTGGGGGAAACCCTGCTGGCCCAGTGCCTGATGCAGGTGGTCACCATCAATGCCTGGAACCGCATCGCTGTGGCGACCCGAATGGAGCATAAACACCCCTGAGGGAGACCCCGAGGTGGGATATCGTCTCAAGCGGGCCTTACATGAGGCCCGTTTTTCATGGCGGGCCCCAGACAGGGCAGCCCCTTCTGCGCTTCTCTCGGCCCCGGGAAGTTAATCATACATTCGTTTGATTAATTATTTTTTTATTTCCCCTCGGAATGTACGCATCCAGATCAAGGAATGGCGAGGGCGCCTGTGCATCAAGAGGGGGTTGAATGGCTCTTTTTTGCCCTGTTTCTCCTTTTGAAAATAAGGGTAATGGACCATTTTGATTAATTGGTGAGCGATTTTGGCGGGGAGATAAATTAACGGGAGATGAATTGAGAGTCTGTGAATTTAATAAATTGGTCGCTGTCAAGCGATTAACATCTGATACCTGTTTTCACCACCCTTGGAACATTTTTGGGATTAATTTTTCATGTTGTTCACATGCCGGTCTGATGCAATAAAATGCGGCATTTTTATTATACCAATAAGCCTTGAAACGATGAGGACATTGCATGAGACCTTTTGAAGTAAAGAGGGGCTTGGGCGCTTTGCTGTTGATCGCAACCGCTGGCTTGCTGAGTGGCTGCGACATGGCTCTGATGAGCCCCAAGGGGCAGGTTGGTCTGGAGCAGAAGTCACTGATATTGACCGCACTCGGGTTGATGTTAATCGTGGTGATTCCTGTGATTATTATGACGGTGGCATTTGCTCGTAAATACAGAGCATCCAATACCACTGCCAAATACACCCCGGATTGGTCCCACTCCAACAAGATTGAAGCGGTCGTCTGGACCGTGCCCGTCATTATTGTCGCCATCCTGGCGGTGATTACCTGGAAAACCTCCCACTCCCTCGACCCCTACAAGCCGCTGGAATCTGACGTCAAACCGATCCAGGTCGATGTGATTTCGCTGGACTGGAAATGGCTGTTCGTCTATCCGGAGCTGGGGATCGCCTCGGTCAACGAGCTGGCCTTCCCGGTCAACACCCCGATCAACTTCCGGGTGACCTCAGACACCGTGATGAACTCCTTCTTCATCCCCCAGCTGGGCGGTCAGATCTACGCCATGGCCGGGATGCAGACCAAGCTGCACCTGATTGCCAACGAGGCGGGTCAGTACAAGGGGATCTCCGGCAGTTACAGCGGTGCCGGTTTCTCTGGCATGAAGTTCAAGGCGATTGCCACCCAGGACCAGGCCGGTTTCGATGCCTGGGTCGCCAAGGTGAAACAGTCTCCCAAGATGCTGAGCACCATGGGTGAGTTCGATGCCCTGGCCAAGAAGAGCGAAAACCACCCGGTTGAGTACTTCGCCAGCGCCGATCCCAAGCTGTTCGTCAATGTGATCAACAAGTTCATGGGCGGCATGTCCCATGGCGGCCATGACGCTGCAAAAGATGGCGCCATGGACCACGAGGCCATGAAGCATGACGCCGCGAAAGCAGAACCCATGGACCACAAGGCCATGAACCATGACGCTGCAAAAGCAGAGCCCATGGACCACGCGGCCATGAGTCACGACGAGCATGCCGGACACATGGCCACGTCCATGGCTGACAAGAGTGTGAAAGCAGGATCCGAGGAATAATCGATGTTTGGAAAATTGACACTCGAGGCTGTTCCGTACCATGAACCCATCATCATGGTCACGATAGCCGGTATCATCTTGGGTGGGCTGGCGCTTGCCGGTCTCATCACTTATTACGGCAAGTGGCAATATCTGTGGAAAGAGTGGCTCACCTCGGTGGACCACAAGCGCCTCGGTATCATGTATCTCATCCTGGGGATGGTCATGCTGCTGCGCGGCTTCGCCGATGCGGTCATGATGCGTGGTCAGCAGGTCATGGCCTCCGCCGGTAGCGAAGGCTACCTGAACGCGCACCACTACGATCAGATCTTCACCGCCCACGGCGTCATCATGATCTTCTTCGTGGCCATGCCGCTGGTGATCGGTCTGATGAACATCGTCGTGCCGCTGCAGATCGGTGCCCGTGACGTCGCCTTCCCCTTCCTGAACAACCTGAGCTTCTGGTTTACCGCCGCGGCCGTGGTGCTGATCAACGTCTCCCTCGGGGTCGGTGAATTCGCCCAGACCGGCTGGCTGGCCTATCCGCCCTTGTCGGGGCTGGAGTTCAGTCCCGGGGTCGGGGTCGATTACTGGATCTGGAGTTTGCAGATCTCAGGGTTAGGTACCCTGCTGACCGGTGTCAACTTCTTTGCCACCATCATCCGGATGCGTGCCCCCGGCATGACCATGATGCGTCTGCCGGTGTTCACCTGGACCGCCCTGTGCGCCAACATCCTGATCATCGCTTCCTTCCCGATCCTGACCGTCACCATCGCCCTGCTCACCGCAGACCGCTACCTGGGTACCCATTTCTTTACCAATGACATGGGTGGCAACATGATGATGTACATCAACCTGATCTGGGCCTGGGGTCACCCCGAGGTGTATATCCTGGTGCTGCCGGTATTCGGGATCTTCTCCGAAGTGGTGGCGACCTTCTGCAAGAAGAAGCTGTTCGGCTACACCTCCCTGGTGTGGGCGACCGTGGCCATTACCGTGCTCTCCTTCGTGGTCTGGCTGCACCACTTCTTCACCATGGGGTCTGGCGCCAACGTGAATGCCTTCTTCGGCATCACCACCATGATCATCTCCATCCCGACCGGGGTGAAGATCTTCAACTGGCTGTTCACCATGTACCGCGGTCGCATCGAGTTCACCTCGCCCATGTTGTGGACCGTCGGCTTCATCATCACCTTCACCGTGGGTGGCATGACAGGGGTACTGCTCTCCGTGCCGGCCGCCAACTTCGTGCTGCACAACAGCCTGTTCCTGATCGCCCACTTCCACAACGTCATCATCGGCGGCGTGGTGTTCGGTTGCTTCGCCGGTATCACCTACTGGTTCCCGAAAGCGTTCGGCTTCAAGCTCGATGACGTCTGGGGCAAGCGTGCCTTCTGGTTCTGGATCACCGGCTTCTTCGTGGCCTTCATGCCGCTCTACGTGCTGGGCTTCATGGGCATGACCCGTCGTGTCAGCCAGAACATAGATCCCGAGTTCCACGGCTGGCTGGTGGTTGCCGCCTGCGGCGCTGGCCTCATCGCCATCGGCGTCTTGTGCCAGGTCATCCAGGTCGTGGTCAGTATCCGTGACCGCGAGAAGAACCGTGACTGGACCGGCGATCCCTGGGGTGGCCGTACCCTGGAGTGGGCTACTTCCTCTCCGCCGCCCTTCTACAACTTCGCCATCGAGCCCAAGGTGACCGGTCTGGACGCCTTCTGGGAAGCGAAAGAGGACGGCAGCGCCTATCGCCAGCCGGCCAAGTACGCTCCCATCCACATGCCGAAGAACTCAGGTGCCGGTGTCATCATCGCCGCCTTCAGCGTGGTGTTTGGCTTTGCGATGATCTGGCACATCTGGTGGATGGCCATCGCCGGCTTCGTCGGCATGATCGCCACCTGGATCATCCACAGCTTCAACGACGATGTGGACTACTACGTACAGGTTGACGAGATCGAGCGCATCGAAGGTCAGCATTTCGACAATATCAACAAGGTGGCCTGACGCTATGACAACTGGCGCTCCAGATCACATTCACCTCAACGGTGCCCATGACGCATGGGCACCCGAAGGTCAGCATTTCGACAATATCAACAAGGTGGCTTAACTCCATGGCGACTGACGTTCTACATCACTCTCACGGTGCCCATGAGGATGGGCACCATGATGCCGGTGCCACCAAGGTATTCGGCTTCTGGATCTACCTGATGAGTGACTGCATCCTGTTCGCGACCCTGTTCGCGACCTATGCGGTCCTGGTCAACGGCACCGCCGGCGGCCCCGCCGGCAAGGACATCTTCGAACTGCCGTTCGTGTTCGCCGAAACCATGCTGCTGCTGCTGAGCTCCATCACCTTCGGGTTCGGCATGCTGGCCATGAACAAGAACAAGGTCTCGGCGGTTAACACCTGGCTGCTGGTCACCTTCATTCTTGGCGCCGGCTTCATCGCCATGGAGATCTACGAGTTCCATCATCTGATCGTCAATGATGCGGGCCCGGATCGCAGCGGCTTCCTGTCCGCCTTCTTCACCCTGGTCGGTACCCACGGTATCCACGTGACCAGCGGCCTTATCTGGATCATCGTGATGATGGTCCTGATCAGCAAGAAGGGGCTGACCGAGCGCAACCGCACGCGCCTGATGTGCCTGAGCCTGTTCTGGCACTTCCTGGACGTGGTGTGGATCTGCGTCTTCACCGTGGTTTATCTGATGGGGGTGATGTAAAAATGAGCAACCATACCGTTGACAATCACGGCGCCAGCCACGGCAGCGTCAAGTCCTACATGACCGGCTTCGTGCTGTCACTCATCCTGACCGCAATCCCGTTCTGGATGGTGATGGACGGCTCCGCCTCCCATGCCATGGTGCTCGGCACCGTGGTGGCCATGGCGGTGGTGCAGATCTTCGTGCACCTGGTCTACTTCCTGCACATGAACACCTCCTCCGAGGAGCGCTGGAACCTGGTGGCACTGGTCTTTACCGTGCTCATCATCGCCATCGTGGTCGTGGGTTCCCTGTGGATCATGTACAACCTCAACATCAACATGATGGTTCACTGAGCGGGTTGATGTGATGATGAAGCAATACCTGCAAGTGACCAAGCCGGGCATCATCTTCGGTAACCTCATCTCGGTTATCGGCGGCTTCCTGCTGGCCTCGAAGGGGAGCCTGGATGTGCCCCTGTTCATCCTGACCATGGTGGGGGTGTCACTGGTGGTGGCCTCCGGTTGCGTGTTCAACAACTACATCGACCGGGACATCGACTGCATCATGGAGCGCACCAAGAACCGCGCCCTGGTGAAGGGGTTGATCGCGCCGGGCGTCTCGCTCTGGTATGCGACGGCGCTGGGCGTTGCGGGCATTGCACTGCTCTACTTCGCGGCCAATCCGTTGGCTGCCTTGCTGGCGGTGCTGGGCTTCCTGGTCTATGTGGGGGTCTACAGCCTCTACATGAAGCGTCACTCTGTCTATGGCACCCTGGTCGGCAGCCTCTCCGGCGCCGCGCCACCCGTCATCGGCTACTGCGCGGTGAGCGGCCAGTTCGACTCGGGAGCGCTGATCCTGCTGGCTATCTTCAGCCTGTGGCAGATGCCGCACTCCTATGCGATCGCCATCTTCCGCTTCAAGGATTACCAGGCCGCCAACATACCCGTGTTGCCGGTGGTGAAGGGGATCCCGGTGGCCAAGCTCCACATCACCCTCTACATACTGGCGTTCATGGTGCCGACCCTGATGCTGTTCCTCGGCGGCTACGCCGGTTACAAGTATCTGGTGGTGGCCACCGCGGTGAGCGTCTGGTGGCTGGGGATGGCGCTGTCCGGCTACAAGGCGGCGGTGGATGACTCCCTCTGGGCCCGCAAGCTGTTCATGTTCTCCATCGTCACCATCACGTGTTTGAGCGTGATGATGTCGGTGGACTTCCAGCCGGACGCCGCGCCTGTATTGGTGAGCATGCTGCCCTGAGGCAGATGCCAGCCAGACTCGGTGTTGTGATGCAACGCGGGAAAATCAATAGAATCCAGAGCCGGGAACCTTCCCGGCTCTGTTATTATGAGGCCCGCCCCACGGGGCACCTTGTCGGCTTTTTCGGGTGTGGCGTGCCTTGTCATCCGCCCCTTTCTGTCTCCTCTCCCTGACCTATCGAGGCCATCATGAATGATTTCACCATGACGAGGGGCGAGCGCCGCGCGACCTGGGCGCTCGGCTCCGTCTTCTCGCTGCGCATGCTCGGCATGTTCATGGTCCTGCCGGTGCTGACCACCTACGGCATGTCCCTGGCGGGCGCCTCGGAGGCGCTGATCGGCCTGGCCATCGGCATCTACGGCATGACCCAGGCGCTGTTCCAGATCCCCTTCGGCCTGCTCTCCGATCGCATCGGCCGCAAGCCCCTCATCGTCGGCGGCCTGCTGATGTTTGCGCTGGGCAGCGTCATCGCCGCCCTGAGCGACTCGATCTGGGGAGTCATCGTCGGGCGCGCCCTGCAGGGGAGCGGCGCCATCTCCGCCGCCGTCATGGCGCTCCTGTCGGATCTCACCCGGGAGCAGAATCGCACCAAGGCCATGGCCTTCATCGGGGTGAGTTTTGGCATCACCTTCGCCATCGCCATGGTGACAGGCCCCCTGATCACCCAGGCGGTGGGACTCTCCGGTCTGTTCTGGCTCATCGCCCTGCTGGCGCTGGCGGCCATCGCCATGGTGATCTGGGTGGTGCCGACCCCGGCGGCTCACCTGCAGAATCGCGAGTCCGCCATGGTGCGCGGCGGTTTTCGCACCGTGCTCACCAACTCGCGCCTGCTCAAGCTCAACCTCGGCATCCTCTGCGTTCACACCCTGCTGATGTCGAGCTTCGTGGCGCTGCCGCCCCTGCTCGAACAGGCGGGCCTGGCTCGGGAGCACCAGTGGCAGGCCTACCTGGTCACCATGCTGGTCGCTTTCGTGAGCGTGGTGCCCTTCATCATCTATGCCGAGAAGCACCGCCAGATGAAGCGGGTCTTCATCGGGTGCGTGGGGGTGATGCTGGCCGCCGAGCTGGTGCTCTGGCAGAGCGGCCTGCAGCTCTGGGGCCTGCTCGCCGGGCTGCAGCTCTTCTTCATCGGCTTCAATGTGATGGAGGCGCTGCTGCCGTCCCTTATCAGCAAGGAGTCCCCGCCCGGCTACAAGGGGACCGCCATGGGGGTCTACTCCACCAGCCAGTTCCTCGGGGTCGCCATCGGCGGCAGCCTCGGCGGCCTGCTCTACAGCCTGGGGGGCGGCCCCCTGGTGTTTGGCGGCTGCGCCGTGCTGGCCCTGCTCTGGCTCGGGGTCAGCCTCACCATGGCGGAACCCCCCTACGTCAGCAGCCTGCGCATAGTGCTGCCGGAGGGGGTCGAGGCCACCCCGGCGCTGGAGCAGCGGATCCGCGCCTGCGACGGGGTGAGCGACGTGCTGCTGGTGCGCGAGGAGCACTCCCTCTACGTGAAGGTGGACAGCAAGCGCCTGACCCGCAGCGATCTGGAGCGGCTGGTCTCTCTTTGAGGGTGACCAGGCTCTGAGGGTGATCATGCCCCGAGGGCGGCCAGGGGCACGGCTGCTATGCTGAGATCCTCAACCACAGGAGGAACCTCTCATGTCATATGTAGACGGATTCGTGATCGCCGTGCCCACGGTCAACAAGCAGGCCCTGATCGATCATGCTGGGCTGTTTGACCCCATCTTTCTCGAATATGGCGCCACCCGGGTGCTGGAGTGCTGGGGGGATGACGTGCCCCACGGCAAGCAGACCGACTTCTACCGCGCGGTGGCGGCCAAGGAGGACGAAGCCGTGGTCTTCTCCTGGGTGGAGTGGCCGAGCAAGGCGGTGCGGGACGAGGCCATGGCCAAGATGATGAAGGACCCCAGGATGGATCCGGCCAGTCCCATGCACCAGACCATGCCCTTCGATGGGGCCCGCATGATCTTCGGGGGCTTCACCACTGTGCTGGAGCTCAAGGGCTGAGGGCCGTCAGCGACGCCCAAGCACGCCATTCAGCCTGATCTTGGGGCTTCACCATTGTGGCTGGAGCTCAAGGGCTGAGGGCCCGCCGCCGGTACAAAAAGCCCGCCATTTGGCGGGCTTTTTCATTGGGCGAGGGGACGTCGCGCAAGTCAGCTCGGGCGCCAGAAGGGCTTGTCCCCGAGTATGGTGGCCCTGTGCATCACCCGGCGTGCCGGCAGGTAGTCGGCATTGGCATAGTGCTGGGTCACCCTGTTGTCCCAGATGGCGATGTCGTTCTCCTGCCAGCGCCAGCGCACCTGAAACTCGGGGCGGCGGATGTGCTCGAACAGAAAGCCGAGCAGTGCCTCGCTCTCCTTGGGGGGCAGCCCGGGCAGCCGGGTGGTGAACCCCTCGTTGACGAACAGGGCCTGCCGGCCGCTCACCGGATGGGTGCGGATCACCGGGTGGCGCAGGGGCGGGTGACGGGCCACGGCAGCCTGCCAGCGCTGGCGCTCCTCCTCGCTGCCGTCGTGGCGGTGAGCCGGGAAGGACTTGGTGAAGTCGTGCTCGGCTTCCAGCCCCGCCAGCAGGGTTTGCAGGGGCGGGGAGAGGGC
This sequence comes from Aeromonas sp. S16(2024), assembly GCF_041403065.1. Taxonomy (NCBI): domain Bacteria; kingdom Pseudomonadati; phylum Pseudomonadota; class Gammaproteobacteria; order Aeromonadales; family Aeromonadaceae; genus Aeromonas; species Aeromonas sp. S16(2024). The sequence continues at coordinate 165,556 of NZ_JBGLQX010000007.1, forward strand.
TGCCAGCGCCGCTATGCCGCTGGCCCAGAGGGTGTCCCCCCCGGTGGGAGGCAGCTGCTTGGCGGCCAGAATGGCCAGCGCCGGGGGCGTGTCGATAAAGGTCACGTCGGTGTGCCAGTTGTCGTTGTCCGGCGGATTGTCGTCGTGGGTATCGAGCACGATGATCTCCTCGGCCTCCTCCGTGTGGGGGTAGACGGGGTGGATATGCAGATCCCCGAAGCGGTTCGCCAGCGCCCGCTGCGCTCGCGGGGTGATGGGCTGGTCGCGAAAGAACAGCACCTGGTATTTGAGCAGGGCGCGATGGATCTGCTCGAACTGCCCCTGGGTCAGGGGCTCGGCCAGATTGACGCCGGCGATCTCGGCGCCGATATGGGGGCCCAGGGGGCTGATGGTCAGCTTGTCGGTCATTGTCTTGCTCCATGCCTGTGGGCGCGCAGGCCCGGTTCCAATACGAAGGCGATGTGAAGGTTCGCGGTCAGCCTGTGGTTCATTGTCCTTCTCCATGCCAGGGGGTGAGCCTGCGCTGCAGGGCGCGCAGGCCCGGTTCCAATACGAAGGCGATGTGAAGGTTAGCGGTCAGCTTGTGGTTCATTGTCCTTCTCCGTGCCAGGGGGTCAGCCTGCGCTGCAGGGCGCGCAGGCCCAGTTCCAGTACGAAGGCGATCAGGGCGATCACCAGAATGCCTGCCAGCACCACGTCGGTGGCGAGAAACTCGCCGGCGGATTGCACCATGAAGCCCACCCCCCGGGTGGCGGCGATAAGCTCGGCCGCCACCAGGGTGGACCAGCCCACCCCGAGCCCGATGCGCAGCCCGGTCAGGATGTCCGGCAGGGCGCCTGGCAGGATCACGTGCCAGAGCACCTGCATCCGGGATGCCCCCAGCGCCTGGGCCGCCCGTACTCGCACCGCGTTGGCGCTCTGCACCCCCGCCAGGGTCGCCAGGGCCACGGGGGCGAAGATGGCCAGATAGATGAGCAGCACCTTGGAGGTCTCGCCGATGCCAAACCAGATCACCATCAGGGGCAGGTAGGCCAGTGGCGGCACCGGGCGGTAGAGCTCGATGAGGGGGTCCAGCACGCCGTTCACCGTGGGGCTCAGCCCCATGGCGATGCCCACAGTGATGCCAAAGAAAGCCGCGGCAGCGAGCGCCACCAGTATTCGCCCCAGGCTGGCCCCCAGGTGTTGCCACAGAGTGGCATCCATAAAGCCCTGGGGCCCGGCGATGGTGATGAGCTGTGCCAGCACCCGCTCTGGGGGCGGCAGGAACAGAGGGGCGACCCAGCCAAGGTGCGCCACCAGCCACCACAGGGCCAGCAGGACGAGCAGGGTGGCTAGGCTCAGGGTCAGACGACGGGGCAGGGGCCAGCCCGCTGCGCGTGCGTGGGTGACATCCCGTTGCCGGGCGAGGGCGAGGGTCATGGGAAGGCCTCCCGCTCTGCGAACACCCGTCCCAGCACGTATTCACGGCGCTCGATGAAGGCCGGGTCGGATTTGATGCTGCGGCAGGGCTCCCCGGCGGCGAAGCGGCGACCGAACTCCAGGGTCAGCCGCTCCATCACCCGTCCGGGGGAGGAGGAGAGCAGCACCAGCTCGGTGGCCATGAATATGGCCTCCTCGATGTCGTGGGTGATGAGCAGCATCTGGCGCCGATGCTCGTGCCACAGGCGCAGCAGCAGGGTCTGCATCTGCTCCCGGGTGAAGGCGTCCAGGGCGCCGAAGGGCTCGTCCAGCAGGAGCAGGCGGGGCCGGGTGGCCAGGGCTCGGGCGATGCCGACCCGCTGGCGCTGGCCGCCGGAGAGCTGCCAGATGGCGCGATTGCCGGCGCCTTCCAGCCCCACTTGACGCAGCAGCGCCTGGGCCTGTTCGGTGCGCTCGGCCCTGGGCACCCCCGCCAGTTGCAGGCCGAGGATCACGTTGTCCAGCACGTTGCGCCAGGGCAGCAGCCCCTCGCTCTGGAACACCACGCCGCGCTCGGCGCCGGGGCCGGTGACCTGCTTTCCCTCGAGACTTATCTGGCCGTGGTGGCAGGGCTCGAAGCCCGCCACCAGGTTGAGGAGGGTGGTTTTGCCCGATCCCGAGGGGCCGAGCACCACCATCAGCTCCCCCTCGGGCAGGGAGAGGCTGATGTTGTCGAGCACTCGCCTGCCGGCGTACTCGGCGGACACATGAGAGAGCTGCAGCATGGTCGTCTCCTCCGATTTACTGGGCCACGGCTTTCACGAAGCGATCGGTCACGAACTGGCGGTAATCCGAGGCGGCGTTCGCGACCTTGCCCTGGCTCTCGAGGAAGCGGGCGGTGTCGATGATGGTCTGGTTGACCAGGCTGCCCAGCTCGGCGCTCTGGGCCTTCGCATCGAGATAGGTGTTGCCCTTGACCAGGCCGGGCACCTCGGCCGCGGGAACGCCGCTCAGAGCCGAGAGCTTGCCGAGGTTGTCAGGCTGGGTCAGCCAGTGATCCGGGTTGGCGAGATAGTCCCGCTGGGCGGCCAGGGTGCTGTTCACGAAGGCCTGCACCACCTCGGGGTGTGCCTTGGCAAAGTCCTTGCGCACCACCCACACATCCAGGGTCGGTGCCCCCCATTCGCCCACCCGGGCCGAGTCGGTCAGCACCTTGCCCTCCTTGGTCAGCTGGTTGAGGGCCGGGGCCCAGACGTAGGCGCCGTCGATGTCCCCCCGCTGCCAGGCGGCGATGATGGCCGGGGGCTGCAGGTTCACTATCTGCAGCTCGGCGGGGTCGACGCCCCAGTGCTTGAGGGCCGCCAGCAGGCTGTAGTGGGTGGTGGAGGTGTAGGGCACGGCGATGCGCTTGCCCACCAGGTCTTCGGGTTTCGCGAGCCCCTGTTTCACCACCAGCGCCTCGGACTCCCCGAGCTTGGAGGCGAGCAGGAACACCTCTATGGGCAGGTTCTGGCTGGCCGCCACCGCCAGGGGGCTGGAGCCGATGTTGCCTATCTGCACGTCGCCGGAGGCGAGCGCCCGCACCACGCTGGCGCCACTGTCAAACTTGCGCCAATCCACGGTGGCGCCGCTCTCTCTGGCGAAGGTGCCGTCGGCCTGGGCCACCTTGGCGGGCTCTGCCGAGGTCTGGTAGGCGACGGTAACCTCGACCGCCAGGGCCGATTGGGTGACCAGCGCCAGTGCCGCAAACCAGAGGGAAATTCCTTTTCCTTTCATGATGTCGTTCCTTGAATGACGGGGTGGAAACCGCATCTTTCCCCGAATGGCGCGGGGAATGAAGGAACGAGAAGGCAGCTGTCATGAGTTATGGTTCTTAGAAAAAGAACGGTAAATCAATGAGGTAATTCACATATGCCGGTTTGTGCCTAGCTTGTGCGAAAAACAGGGGATGGACTGCCAGAAGGGGGGACAGTCAGAGAGGGAGGAGAGGGGACATGAAGGAAGGGCGGCCCAGAGGAGGGCCGCCAGGGCATGGGGGCTGGCCTAGCGCTCCAGCAGCGGGGCCGAGCGGTAACTCCAGAGGCCATAGGTGCGCAGGGCATCCCGGTAGATGCCGAGCAGCTCCTCCGGGCTCGCCTTGGCCAGGGCCGAGAGGGGCTTGTCCGGGTAGGCGACGCTGTCGATGCGGATATTGGCCGGGCCGCTCTGCCAGCAGGCGATTTCCAGCAGGGTCTGGCCCCGGCGCACGTGGCTCGCCGAGCTCACTAGGGTGGCGAACTCAATCTCGTGGCGGGCGAGGGCATAGCCGCTGTAGAGGGCGTTCTCCACCGTGCTGGTGGCGTAGTTCTCCTCGATGATGCGGGAGCGGTCGATCCCCTTCTTCGCCAGCCAGTCCGCCATCAGCTTGCCCTCGGTCTGGCGGTTCTTGGGCACGCCGCCGGTGAGGATGACGAGGGCCGCCGGATCGGCCTGGGCCAGGGCGCGGGTGGTCTCGAGGCGCCCCAGCAGGATATCGTGCATGGAGCCATCGGGATTGAGGGCATAGCCCAGGGTGACGATGGCGCGGCGCCCCTTCTTCTCGCCCCGTCCCTGACGCTCCTTGAGGGGGGCGGCGATCACCCGATCCACGGTGGCGAACAGCCGCTGCAGATCGGTGGCGCGACCGGCGTTGAGCTCGCCGACCCGCTTGAGGTAGCCATCGGACTTGGCCTGGTTGCCCTTGAAGCGCTGCCAGGTGGCGAGATAGGTGTTGAGATCCAGATCGTCCGGCGCGGCGGTGAGGGCCTGCTCGAACAGGGCGATGGCTCTGTCCACGTTGCCGTTGTAGATCTGGGCGTTGGCCGCCGAGATGAGCAGATCGGTGCGGTAGGGCTCGAGCTGGTGGGCCTCCAGCAGCAGGGTGGTCACCTGCTCCATGTTGCTCGGCATCTTGGCGGTGAAACCGGCATCCGAGACCCGGGCGGGGGAGTGGAAGATGCGGGCGGCGTCCGCCAGCAGCTGATCCACCACCTGGCGCTTGCTGATGTACTGGTCGTAATTCTGCTCCTTTTGCAGGGAGCGCACCGGGGCGGCCCAGGCATCGGATGCGACAAAGAGCGGCAGCGCCAGCAGGCTGGTGAGGGTCAGGGCAATCGCGGTTTTCTTCATCATGGGGCTCCCCCTGGGGTGAGGGGCGCGATGCCGTGGCTCGTCCCCTGAATGCTTTTCCAATAAAAACAGATGCTTGGTTTGCTGCCTACTCTACTCCTTTCCCGATGAAAAAAACGTGAACCGTTCCGGTTATCCCGATGGCGCCCCTCAGCGCAGCCCCAGCCGCTCCTGCAGGAAGGCGAGCCAGGCCTCCACCTTGGCGGGCAGGTGGCGGCGCCTGGGATAGACGCACCAGATGCCGTGCTCGGGCAGGGCATGGTCAGGCAGGACGGGCACCAGTCGGCCGATGGCGAGATCCCGCGCCACGATGAAGTCCGGCATGTTGCCTATGCCAAGCCCCGCCAGCAGTGCGGTGTGGATGGCATCGCTGTTGTTGACCTCGAAGTTGCCCCTGGGGGTGATGGCGACGTCCCCCTCGGGCCCGTGCAGCCGCCACTGGGTGCCGCCGCGAAACAGGGAGTAGAAGAGGCAGTTGTGGCGCTCGAGATCCGCCGGGGTGCGGGGCGTGCCGGCCTGCGCCAGGTAGGCGGGGGCGGCGCACAATGTGCTGAGGCAGGGGGCGAGGCGGCGGGCGACCAGGCTCGAGTCCTCCAGCTCGCCGATGCGCACCGCCACGTCGAACCCCTCGGCCACCAGATCCTGCTGGGCATCGCTCATCTCGAGCTGCAACTGCACCTCGGGGTAGAGGGCGAGAAACTCCGGGACAAGGGGGGCGATGTGGCGCCGGCCATAGACCATGGGCACAGTCACCCGCAGCAGGCCGCGGGGGGCCGATTGTAGGGCGCCGATGGCATCTTCCCCGTCGCTGGCCAGGCGCACCGCATGGCGCACCGTCTCGAAGTAGCGCTCCCCCGCCTCGGTGAGGGTGAGGGAGCGGGTGGTGCGATAGATAAGCTGGCAACCGAGGGTTTGCTCGAGCTGGCTCACCTTCTTGCTCAGCACCGACTTGCTGAGGCCGAGCTGACGGGCGGCGCCGGAGAAGGTGCCCGACTCCACCACGGCGACGAAGGCCGGGAGCAGGGCGAAGGCTTCCTGGTTCATGCTGTTCTCAATATGGAAACAATGTTGTTCTGGAAGGGTAGATTATCCCTAAATCAAAAACAATTTACCCTGCTCGTCAGTTCAACCAAGGAGCAACCCATGATCCCCCCGCTTGTTGACCGCGGCCCCGCCCGCACCGCCCTCGGCCAGGCACTCGGCCAGAGCATAGGCGCCCTGGTCGCCTTCGTTGCCGGCCTGCTGCTGGCGCTGATGATCGCCCAGAACGGCGCCCTGGCCCGCGCCACCGACCCCTGGCTCGGGAGCTGGCTGGCCCACGGGGTCGGCAGCCTGGTGGCCGGGCTCCTGTGGTGGATCTCCCCAAGGCCCCCGACGCCTGATGCGGCCCCGCCCTGGGCCTGGCTCGGCGGTCTGCCGGGGGCGCTCACCGTGGTGCTGGCGGCCCTGTGCCTCAACTCCCCCCTCGGCATGGCGGGCACTCTGGCCTTGCTGCTGCTCGGTCAGCTGCTGTTTGGTGCCCTGTGCGACGGCCTCAGCTGGCTCGGGCTGGCCCGTCGCCGCCCCTCGGGGAAGGACGCGCTCGCCGCCTTGCTGGTGATGGCCGGCGCCCTGCTTATCGTGCTCGGCTAGGAGAAACACCATGACCATATTGATCCTGCTGGGACTGCTGAACGGCGTGGCGGTGAGCCTGTCGCGCACCCTCAATGGCCGCCTCGCGAGCGCCCGGGGGGCCATGACGGCGTCGCTCGCCAACCACCTGCTCGGCTTCGGGCTGCTCGGCGCCCTGCTCATCCTCAAAGGGGCGCCCTGGGAGCGGCTCGCCGGGCTCGATCCCTGGCTGCTGCTCGGCGGGGTGCTGGGGGCGCTGTTCGTCGCCATTAGCAGCTGGGCCATAGGCCGGGTTGGCGCCCTGGCCTGCGCCCTGCTCATCGTCACGGGCCAGCTGGCGGGGGGCGCACTGCTCGATGCCCTGGCCGGACGGCTGGCCGCGAGCGATCTGCTCGGCATCCTGCTGGTGCTGGCGGGCGCCGCGCTGCAACGCTGGCAGGGCGGCAAGCCGTGCTCCCGAGGGTGAGCGGTGCTGTGATGGCCTGGGTAAATCGGCAGGGATGACAAGAGCGCCGCCTTTGCCTCGATTTCAAAGGCGGCCCGCCAGCCTGATCAGGGCCCTGGCGAAAGGGAAAAAGGCGAAAGAAAGGGAGGGAAAGGAAGAAACAGGAAGGCAAAAGAGAGCAAAGAAAGCAAAGAAAGCAAAGAAAGAGAGGCGCCTGTGGGCCTGGGTCAGCCCCCAAAAGCAGAACACCGGCGCAAGGCCGGTGTTCTGAACAGCATGGCGGCGGGCCCAGCGGGGCGCGCGGTCAGGGCCGCTTAAGCGTAGAAAGCCTCGACGGTGCCCTTGACGGTGATCAGCATGGGGTTGCCGTAGCGATCCTTGGCCTTGGGGGAGGGGATCTTCACCCAACCTTCGCTGATGCAGTACTCCTCGACATTGGTGCGCTCCTTGCCGTTCACGCGAATGCCGATCTCGTGCTGGAAGCACTCTGCCACATGGTGCGGGCTGCGCGGGTTGGCCGCCAGACGGTCGGGCAGTGCAGGTTTGTTGTCGCTCATTTTATAGACCTGAGTTTGATAAAAAGTGGGTCATTGTAGGCAATGCCCGCCATGGGCTCAAGGCTGGGCTGCGTCCCATGGGGTGGACAAGGCCCGGCTACAGCTGCAGCTCGGGCAACAGCGTCGCCTGCGCCTGAAAATGGTGGCAGCGGCGCTCAACGTCGTCTCGGTACTCTGCCAGATAAGCCAGCTCGGCGGGATTGTCTGTCTCAACCAGGGCGATGGCGGCATCCAGATGGTGAAGGATGTCGTTGGCTATCTTGTGCAAGGTCTGTTGCAACAGGCGTTTGGGCAGGTCACATGCTTCGGCCATCTCCAGCAACTGCCATGCGTTGACCGCCTCGGGGGAAAACTCGTCGCCGATGGCCATGGCCAGATGCTGGTTGAACTCGGGGTAAAGCCCCACATTGACCAGATCGTACCAGGGGGTGGGCGTCAGCCCTGCTTTTGATACGAAGAAGCTGTAGTTCTTGCCGTGGGCATCGTGATTGTTGACGCAGAGGTTGAAGAGCAGCCATTGCAGCATGTCCAGTCTGGCCTGCGCCGGATTGACACAGAGGGCGCTGAGACTGAACAGCCGTGGCAGGCTCACCCCTTCCCGAATATGGGCCACGTCCCGCCCGTCACCGAAGTTGCGTTCATATTTTCGGGCGACGGGAAACCCCAGCCCCTGACAGGCATCGATCATATGGCGACGGCGCACCCTCAAGCCATCTTCATCGAGGCGCCGATCGAATCGTTCCACCAGCAAACCTCGGTGGGACTTATCGCCTTGGCCGACCCTGTGCAGTTCGACCTGTGCCACCGGCATGCCCAGCAGTGCGGCCAGTCGCATGGTCACAAACTCATTGATCACCAGATGAGGGTGATGCTCGAACTTGAGGAGGTGGGTGGAACAGAGCTCGCCCTCGCCAAATCCCAGCGCCCCCTCGAGTCGCAGCAGGTTGAGCTTGGCCTGCACACCCGCAACCGAGAGGCGGGGGCGGCCATCCCAGACTTCCAGCGGCCAGATCTCGGGCTGATCGAGGCGCAGCAACAGCTCCTCTGGGGTGATGGGGCGAAAATGGGTGGGGACGTCGGGCTCTGCGGGCAGGGTAAAGGTGACAGCCCCGGAGACATCGCGACCGATGCCGTGGATCAGGGCAAAGAGATTGCTGCGCGAAACGGAGAGCGCCTCAATCAGGTGCTCCAGCCCGCGATTTTCTGGCAGCAAGTTGCCGAGATACGCCCGGATCTGGGCACTGCTGGCCGAGCCATCCAGCGTCAGTGGGGGTGAGAGCGGGAATCCGCGGGCCTGCCACTCTGACAGATAGCCGAGCTGAAACGCATCCTGGCTGGAGTCATACTCGAGATGGCCGATCAGCTGGTTACCCAGCCGAAGTTCAAGCCGATGGTGCTCAGAACCACTCATCATCACCGACCTCTGGCTGGCTGTTACCGCTCGCTACCTGTGAGCCCACTTCCTGCACCAGTTGCAAGTGCAGCCCCAGCGCCTTCATCACCTGCAGCAGGGTCGAGAGGTAGACATCCCCCCCCTTTTCAATCTTGATCAGGGTCTTCTTGGAGATGCCGCACAGTGAGGCCGTCACCTCCTGGGTCATCCTGGCGGCCTTGCGCCTCTCGCGGATCGCCAGCCCCAGCGAGGCGGGATCCAGTTCTCTTGAGTCGGTCTGCAACGGAGCGTCTGCCATCATGATCACGGAAAAAGTGTAGGTTGTTACACCTTAACTCATGGTAAGAGCAAACCGCAATCAAAAGTGTACGATGGTGCACTTTTTATGGTCTTGGTGCTGGTTGCGATATAAAAGTGTAGAAAGGTTCACTTTTTAGAACAGAAAAGGGGTAAGTGATGGGGTGACCGAGGCAGGGTTGGCTCCGCTTACAGAACCACGCCAAAACTGGGACACCCATCTTTGGTGCGCTGGCTGTGCAGCGTCTTGCTCATAAAGGTGGGTGTCCTAATTTCTGATTTCTGTGAGCGCATTGTTAGACGTTGTTTACTAGGACATGAGCTTCGCTTTCAGGTGCGTGACAAGCAATACAGATTTTGTTGCCATCAGGATCTCTGAAGTATGCACCGTAATAGTTTTCATGATATTCAGGGCGCAAGCCTGGTTTACCCTCGCAAATACCACCGTTGATTAGTGCTGTTTTATGGGCGGCATCAACTATTGCACGGTTATTTGCTTGAAAAGCCACCATACTGCCGTTGCCACAACTATGCGGCTGTTCATTGTATGGTTTTCCTATGAGGAATAGGGGTTGAGTGCCGCCAGCGCTATGCCAGCCGGCCCAAGGCCTATTTCGATCACAGAAACGAGTTTCTAGGCCCAAGCAAGACATCAATGAGTTATAGAAAACTAAAGCCCGCTCAAAGTCAGTGACACCAAAAAAAATATGCGAATACATGAGGGCTCCCTGCGGTGGCTGTGCAGCGTCTAACGCCGTGCTAAACGGCACAAATGCTTGGCTAAACTTTGCGAGGAACGAGCACAGCCAAGCTTTTTGTGTCCGCCATTTAAGCACGTTGTTATATGGCATGTGCTTAAAATTTAAACCCTGTTGCTTTAATTGGAATGCTACCGATACCGCTCGCACTTATATGATCTTTCAAGTCTGAGTATACTTCGGTAGCAAAATTATAAAACTCTTGATGAAACTCATCATCATCGGAACAGTTAGTTGATTCAGCGAAACACCAGGGTGAGAGCGTGAACATTTTGTTAAATTTCACCCAGTTTTTTGAGACCCGCATTGAGTACCGTTTCCAGATATTCACTGCTCATTCCTGCGATTTTTTGCTTCCGTC